>NZ_JBQYLP010000073.1:0-27861 GCF_052683555.1 Burkholderia sp. BC1 | reverse complement strand
CTCGGCTACGTCTGCGATGACCGCCGAGCCGAATAAATCAGCGTTTCCTTAGCGACCGGACGTTTCGCGGCAGCCATGCGCCGCTGTTTCGGTCGCCAAGCATCGAGTCTGGAGAAGCGCATTGCGACGTCTGATTCTGGTTGGCATGACGATGTGCGCGGTGCTGTCGGCCGGCGCCGCATCGGCCGAAACCGTGTTGCCCGCGACCACGTCGTGGATCGGCAACACGTTCGGCTATGGCGACGGCCGCTGGACGCAGATCGATATCCGCGCGATCGCGGTCACGCCCGACGGGAAGGTCTATACGAATGCGCCGTGGGACGAGAGCGGCGCCGAGGCGAGCGTCTATCAGGACGGCAAGATGCTCGGCTTCGCGGGCGGCACGCACGGCTGGGGCAATCTCGGCGGCAATGCGATCGCGGTGAACGGCAAGTATGCGTATGTCGCGATCGGCGTCGGCAACGAACGCGGCCGGCTGCAGTCGCCCGGCATCTGGCCCGACAAGGGCAAGCAGTGGTTCGGCATCTCGCGGCGCGCGATCGGCGACATGAAGCAGCCTGCGCCGTTTCGCGCGGCGCCGTCGGTTGCACCGGGCGGACGGGCCGACGCAGGCCGCGCGCGGATGGCCGCGAGCTTCATGGTGGTCAACGAAGTGCCGGCCGCGGCGAAGCCCGACGCCGGTGAGCTGAAGGCCGAAGTCGGCGGTCTCGCGGCCGACGACAAGACGCTGTTCGCGACCAATCCGTCGCACGACGCGGTCGACGTTTACGACGCGGAGACGATGCAGAAAAAGGGCACGTGGAGCGCACACGAGCCCGGACGCATCGCGCTCGCGGCCGACGGCACGCTGTGGCTGCTGACCGACACGCTGAACGGCCCCGCGCGCCTCGTGCACGTGCGCGCGGACGGCCGCAAGATCGACGACGCGCCCGCGCTGCCGGACGGCACCGACGCGGTCGACGTGGCGGTCGACACGAAAGGGCGCGTGTTCGTCGCCGACAACGGCCCGCGCCAGCAGATCCTGATTTTCTCGAAGAGCGGCGAGCGCTATGCGCCGTCCGGCACGATCGGCGTGCGCGGCGGCATCTTCGCCGGCCCCGTGCCGGGCCGTCCGGGCCCGCAGCGCTTCAACGGGCTGACCGGCGTCGGCGTCGATCGCGCGGGCAACGTCTATGTCGCGATGAACGGGATCGGGCCGCGTCACGACACGATCGGCGCCGGCCTCGGCGCGGTGCTCGAGAGCTACACGCCGGACGGCACGCTGCGCTGGCAAGTGCAGGGGCTGCTGTTCGTCGACGGCGCGTGGCTCGATCCCGCGCGGCCCGACAGCGTGTACACCGGCAACAAGCGCTTCGAGCTCGATCTGTCGAAGCCGCCCGGCCAGGACTGGAAATATGTCGGCTTCCTGTCGAACCGCTTCAAGTATCCCGACGATCCGGTGTTCCACACCGACCAGTGGCCCGGCATGCCGACCGCGCGCCGTCTCGACGGCCGCACGTTCCTGTACCTGACCGACATGTATGCCGATCACCTGAAGATCTACCGGTTCGACGCGAAGCGCGACGGCGAGGTCGCGATTCCGTCCGGGCTGATCGCGGGCCGCGCGCGGCCGGTCGACAAGGTGCCGAACAAGCCGCCGGGCGGCGACTGGCTGTGGCGCGACGCGAACGGCAACGGTCGGCTCGACGCGGACGAATTCGAGATCAACACGACCGGCAACGCGAAGGCGGGCGGCTGGGGCTGGTGGATCGACACGAAGGGCGACATCTGGCGCACGAGCGACGTGCGCGGGATTCACCGGTTCCGCTACGGCGGCGTCGACAAGGCCGGCAACCCGATCTACGCGTACGACAAGGTCACGACGTATCCGATGCCGAAGCCGTTCACGCAGCTGCGCCGCGCGGTCTACGACGCGCGTACGGATGCGCTCTACGTGACCGGCTACACGGCGGACGCACCGCCGCAGCCCGGCATCAACAAGGAAGTCGGCCGCGTGCTGGTGCGCTTCGACAAGTGGTCGACGGGCTCGCCGGTCGCGCGCTACACGATCGCGCTGCCGTGGCAGCTCGACGCGAAGCCGATTCTCGACCTGATCGGGATCACCGTCGAAGGCCGCTACATCTTCACGGTCGAGCCGGTCGGCAAGATCCACGTGTACGACAACGAAACCGGCAAGGAAGTCGGCGTGATGAGTCCGGGGCCGGAGGTCGGCCGCGCGTCGGGATGGGTCGACGTGCCGTTCGGCATCAGCGCGTTCCGCCGCGAGAACGGCGAGTACCTCGTGTTCGTCGAGGAAGACGCGCGCGGCAAGGTGCTGATGTATCGCTGGAAACCGTGACGCGCGGCCGTCGACAAGGCACAGGCATGGACAAACGCATACTGAAGAACGTATCGATCAATTTCGTCGGGCTGATCCTGCCGACCTTCGTGTCGCTGGTCACGGTGCCCGCGTATATCCACGCGCTCGGCGTCGAGCGCTACGGCGTCGTCAGTCTCGTGTGGACGCTGATCGGCTATTTCGGGATTCTCGATCTCGGCATGAGCATGGCCGCGCAGAACCACATCTCGAAGGCGCTCGCGAGCGGCGATGCGGCCGAAAGCGCGCGCGTATTCTGGAGCGCGTTCTGGCTCAATCTCGGCACCGGCATCGCGGGCGGCCTGCTGATCTACTTCGGCGCATTCGTCTACACCGCGTATTTCACGAAGGTGTCGGCCGCGATGCAGCACGAGGTGTATCTCGCGCTGCCTTGGCTCGCGCTCGCGATTCCGCTCGCGAACGTGTCGTGGGTGTTCGCCGGCGCGATCAACGGCGCCGAGCGTTTCGGCGTGTTCAACACGAACCAGACGATCGGCACGTTCCTGTTCCAGCTGCTGCCGCTCGGCGCGGCCTGGTGGATCGCGCCGAACCTGCAGACGGTGCTCGCCGCCGCGGTCGTCGCGCGGCTCGTCGCCGCGGTGATGCTCGGCTATGCGAGCGTGCGCGTGCTCGGGATCCGGCGCGTCGATCCGCCGCAATGGGGCACCGCGAAAGGACTGTTCAACTTCGGCGGCTGGATGCTGATCGCGAGCACGACGAGCATGATCGCCGACACGCTCGACCGCGTGATGCTCGGCGCCGGCATGGGCGCGAAATTCGTCACCTACTACACGGTGCCGCAGAACCTCGTCACGCGGCTGAACATGCTGCCGAACGCGCTCGTGCGCACGCTGTTCCCGCGCCTGTCCGCGCTCGGCCGCGAGCACGCCGACACACTTGCGCGCCAGTCGCTCGAATTCCTGAACGGCGTGTTCACGCCGGTCGCGATCGTCGCGATCTTTGCGCTGGCGCCGTTCCTGACGCTGTGGGTCGGCCCCGATCTGGCCGCCCATTCGGCGCCGGTCGGGCGCGTGCTCGTGGTCGGCGTGTGGCTCGTCGGTCAGGCCAGCGTCACGCGGATCCTGATCCAGTCGCAGGTCAACCCGGCGCGCGCGGCGCTGGCCGGGCTCGTCCAGATGCCGTTCTTCGTCGGCGCGCTGTGGCTCGGCATTCATCGCTACGGGCTGATCGGCGCGGCGGTGGTCGTCGCCGCCCGCGCGCTGGTCGACTACGGCGTGCTGCTCTATCTGTCGGCGATCCGGATGCGCGCGATCGTGCTCGACATGGTCGCGCACCTCGCGTTCCTGCTCGTGAGCCTCGCGCTTGCGAACGCCTGGCCGGGGCTTGCCGAATCCATCGGCATGTGCGCGATCGTGCTGACGCTGAACGTCGCCTGGTCGCTCACGATGACGCCGGGGCTGCGCGCGCTGGCGTCCGGCCTGATCGGCCGTCTCAATGCGAGGAAAACCACATGAATCGCGATCTGGCGGAACACGCCCTTCTCAATGCGGCGCCGGCCGACGCGACGGTCGCGGCCGTCGCCGGCGAAGCGGGCACGCTGCGCGCGGTGCCGCGCGACGAACCGGCGCCCGCGCGCGATGCGTCGCGCCCGCTGCGCGTCGCGATCGTCCACGACTGGCTCGTCACGTATGCGGGCGCCGAGCGCGTGCTCGAGCAGATCCTCGCGTGCTTTCCCGACGCGGACCTGTTCAGCCTCGTCGACTTTCTCGACGATCGCGCGTTCGTGCGCGGCAAGCCGGTGACGACGACGTTCATCCAGAAGCTGCCGTTCGCGCGCACCAAGTACCGCAGCTATCTGCCGCTGATGCCGCTCGCGATCGAGCAGCTCGACGTATCGGGCTACGACCTCGTGATCTCGAGCAGCCACGCGGTCGCGAAAGGCGTGCTGACCGGCCCCGACCAGGTGCACATCAGCTACGTCCATTCGCCGATCCGCTACGCGTGGGATCTGCAGCACCAGTATCTGGAGCAGTCGAACCTCACGCACGGGCCGAAGTCGCTGCTTGCGCGGATGATCCTGCACTACATCCGCAACTGGGACACGCGCACCGCGAACGCCGTCGACGGTTTCATCGCGAATTCGGCGTTCATCGCGCGGCGCATCCGCAAGGTCTATCACCGCGATGCGGCCGTGATCTTTCCGCCGGTCGACGTCGACGCGTTTTCGTTGAACGAAGTGAAGGACGACTTCTACCTGACTGCGTCGCGGATGGTGCCGTACAAGAAGATCGACCTGATCGTCGAGGCGTTCTCGCGCATGCCCGAGCGCAAGCTCGTCGTGATCGGCGACGGTCCCGAGATGGACAAGATCCGCGCGAAGGCCGGCCCGAACGTCGAGATCATGGGCTATCAGCCGTTCGCCGTGCTGCACGACCGCATGCGTCGCGCGAAGGCCTTCGTGTTCGCGGCCGAGGAGGACTTCGGCATTTCGGTCGTCGAGGCGCAGGCGTGCGGCACGCCGGTCATCGCGTACGGCAAGGGCGGCGCGCTCGAAACGGTGCTCGATCCGCGCGCCGACATGAACCCGACCGGACTGTTCTTCGACGAGCAGACGCCGCAGGCGATCGTCGCGGCCGTCGACGATTTCGAGCGCGCGCCGCAGCGCTTCACGCCGCGTGCGTGCCGGGCGAACGCCGAGCGGTTCTCGGCCGACACGTTCCGCCGACGTTTTCTCGATTACGTGGAGACGGCGCTGCCGGGCGCCACCGCGCAGCGCGGCGCGCCGGCCGCGGCGCCGGTTCCGCGCGGGCCGGCGACGCTCGTGCTCGACCAGAGCGGCGTGCTCGGCGGGGCGGAGCTGTCGCTGCTCGAAATCATGAAGCACATGCGCGCGAACGCGGACGTGCTGCTGTTCGACGACGGTCCGTTTCGCGCGGCGCTCGAGGAAATCGGCGCGCGTGTCGACGTGGTCGAGCAGGGCGCGCTTGCCGGCGTGCGCAAGCAGGGTGGCGTGTCGCTCGGCGCACTCGCACAACTGTGGCGGCTCGTGCGCGACGTCGCGCGGCGCGCGCGCCGTGCGGAAGTCATCTATGCGAACACGCAGCGCGCGATGGTGGTCGCCGCGCTCGCCGGGCGGCTCGCGCGCAAGCCGGTCGTCTGGCATTTGCGCGACATCGTCAGCGCCGATCATTTCGGCGGCAAGCAGCTGCTCGCGATCAAGCATTGCGCGCGGCTTGGCGTCACGCGCGTGATCGCGAATTCGGATGCGTCGGCGCAGGCGTTCCGCGCGCTGACCGGGTTCACGCCGCAGCACGTCGACGTCGTGTTCAACGGGATTGCCGCGGAGCCGTTCGATGCGCTCGACAACGTGAGCCAGGCCGCGCTGCGTGCGCGATTCGGGTTGCCGGCCGACGCCTGGCTGGTCGGCTCGTTCAGCCGCCTCGCGCGCTGGAAAGGGCAGCACGTGCTGCTCGAAGCGGCCGCGCGGCTGCCGGACGTGCACGTCGTGCTCGTCGGCGCACCGCTGTTCGGCGAGGACGAATACGCGGCGCAACTGCATGAAACCGTCGCGCGGCACGGGATGGACGGCCGCGTGCATTTCCTCGGCTTCCAGCGCGATATCGCCGCCTGCATGAAGGCCGTCGACGTCGTCGCGCATACGTCGATCACGCCCGAGCCGTTCGGCCGCGTGATCGTCGAGGGGATGCTCGCGCGCCGGCCGGTCGTCGCGGCGCGTGCGGGTGGCGTCGTCGAGATCGTGGAGCACGGCGACAACGGCCTGCTCTGCGAGCCGGGCGACGCGACGGCGCTCGCCGACGCGCTCGTCGCGCTGCAGTCCGACGCCGCGCTGCGCGCACGGCTCGTCGCGAGCGGTCGCGCGACCGCACTGCGGCGGTTCGGCACGCGCACGTATGTCGAGCGCGTCGAGAAGATTCTCGCGGATACCGCGCGCGCTGCGAAAGCGAAACGTCAGTAAGCGGTGCGCGTCGCGCGCGCCGTCCGCGTCGATCGATATGCGCCCTCACGCCGCCATGCGCGGTGTGAGGGCGTTGTGTTTTGGCGAGGCTAGCGCGGGCGCGATCGGTTGCGTCGTGCGTCGCGCATCGTGCTTCGTGCATCGTGCACCAGGCGATAAAAAACCCCGCGCCGTTGCATGCGACGCGGGGTGCGGGCAGCGTGAGCGCGCGCGGATGCGCGGCGCGCCGGTGCGTTCGTTCAGGCCGCGCGTTCGGGCGCCGCGGCGACGACGCGCGCCGTGCGCGTCGGTTTCAGGCTCGCCGACCAGCGCATCGCCGGCCGTTCGAACAGCAGGTAGAACAGGTACGCGACCGGAATCGCGACGGCGATGAAGCCGAACGACGGCCAGATCGACAACTGCAGTTGCGAGCGGAACAGCACCGAGCCGAGGCAGACGAACAGCGGCAGATGGATCAGGTACAGCGAGTAGCTGAAATCGCCGAACCAGCCGAGCACGCGCAGCGGCAGCGTCGGCCGCGGCGGGCACGCGAGCGCGCGGTACAGGAAGCACGCGAAGCCGGCCGCCCACAGCTGGAATGCGCCGTACTGCCCGAAATGGAACGCGCCGCAGCCGGCCGCGAGCAGCAGCGCGGCCGCGCCGTACCAGCCGCGCGACGGCACGGCGGCCGCGCCGCGCGCCGGTTGCGCGCGCACGTCGGCGATCCAGGCACCGATCGTCCACGACAGCCAGTACGACGTGAAGAACTGCAGGTCGTGCCGTTCGAGCAGCCATGCGGACACGACGTTGACGAGCGCGACGGCGGCGACGACCGCTGGCATGCCGATGCGCCGGCGCACCGCGAACAGCAGCGGATAGATCGCATAGAACTGCACTTCGAGCGACAGCGTCCACAGCGCGCCGTTCGACCCGTACGTGTAGCCCGCGACGCCTTGCAGCGAGAACAGGTTCACGAGGAATGCCGTGACGCCGATGTCGCGGATCTTGTGGCTGACCGGCTGGATCTGCAGGCTGATCGCGTCGAGCGCGAGCGTCAGCAGCAGCGCGGCGAGCAGCACCGGATAGATGCGCGCGAAGCGCCGTGCCCAGAAGTTCGGCGCGTCGAGCCGGTAGGCGGGATCGGCCGCGAGCTTCAGCGCCGCGTTGCGATGGATGCAGTAGCCGCTGATCACGAAGAAGATCGGCACGCCGGCCGAGCCCCACGCGAACGGGAAGGTCAGATAGCCGACGATCACGCTCGGGTCGAGCGCGTGACCGTAAGCGCGATGGAAGCTCTGCATGCCGACCCACACGACCTGCCGGCAGTGGAAATACGCGACGAGCAGCGCCGCGAAGCCGCGCATGGCGTCGATCACGTGCTCCTTGCGATCGGCGACGGGCGGGGCGGCGAAAGACGTTCCGCTGAAAGCTTGCATGCGATTCGGTTCCTTGCGACGGATGAAGGGACGATCCAATCGTAATCCGCAAGAATTCGATCAGTGAATAAAAAAATCGCGATCGAAAATCGTGTTATTTCAGCATGTGGATTTACAGGGACTTGAAAGGCGCGGCCGGTGAGGGGTAAATTATTTACCGATTTTTTTCTGATAGTTTGAAGCTCCAGTTGATTGATGCAAGGAGCGCAAGATGGACATGCATTGGATCGCGAGCGCCGGCGTACTGCTGGTGATGGCCGTGCTGTCGGCGTACCGCGAGGCGCTGAAGAACGAACCGATTCGGCCGGGCCTCGAGCGCGGCGGCGTGCCGCTTATCGAGGAATTCGAATCGTAACCGTTTGTATCCGGCCGATCGGTAATTTGTTTCTGCTTCGGCAATCGACTCGGCAATATCGACCGCTTCAAATGGCGATCGATTTACCGGAAATCATGGGCAACCGGTCCATATCGAAAGCGAATGGCAGGGAACGGGCAGTAGCGGCGATTCCCGATATGCCGTTCTGAAAACAATCGCGCCGGGTCGCGGAGCGACGCGGCGCAATCAATGCAATCAGGATGCGAACATGTTGAAAGTCAACAAGGCCGTGTTTCCCGTCGCCGGTCTCGGCACGCGGTTCCTTCCGGCAACGAAGGCGAGCCCGAAAGAGATGCTGCCCGTCGTCGACAAGCCGCTGATCCAGTATGCGGTCGAGGAGGCGATCAACGCCGGCATTACCGAGATGATCTTCGTGACGGGCCGCAGCAAGCGCGCGATCGAGGATCATTTCGACAAGTCGTACGAGATCGAAGCCGAGCTCGAGGCGCGCGGCAAGGAAAAGCTGCTGGAGCTCGTGCGCAGCATCAAGCCGAGCCACGTCGACTGCTTCTACGTGCGCCAGCCGGAAGCGCTCGGCCTCGGGCATGCCGTGCTGTGCGCCGAGAAGCTCGTGCACGGCGAGCCGTTCGCGGTGATTCTCGCGGACGATCTGCTGCACGGCGAGCAGCCCGTGCTCAAGCAGCTCGTCGACGTGTTCGATCACTATCACAGCTCGGTGATCGGCGTAGAGACGATCGCACGCGAGGACAGCCGCTCGTACGGCGTGATCGAAGGCCGCGAGTGGGAAGAGGACGTGATCAAGCTGTCCGGCATCATCGAGAAGCCGGCGCCCGAAGACGCGCCGTCGAACCTCGGCGTGGTCGGCCGCTACGTGTTCATGCCGACGATCTTCGATCATCTGCGGCGGCTGAAGCCGGGCGCGGGCGGCGAACTGCAGCTCACCGACGCCGTCCAGTCGCTGCTCGCGAACGAGCAGGTGCTCGCGTATCGCTACTACGGCACGCGTTTCGACTGCGGCAGCAAGCTCGGCTATCTGAAGGCGACCGTCGAGCTCGCGCTTCAGCATCCGGAGGTCAGCCGCGAATTCGAAGCGTATCTGCGTACCTGTCTGCCCGCGCTGGCTGCCGTCGCATAAGTCTCCGCGCAGCGCTGCCGTTTCAGGTGGTGGTTGTTCCGTTGGCCCCGGCCGCTTCGGCGTCCGGGGCTTTTTTGCGTGTGCACGGTGTGCGGCGTGTGCGGTTGCAGGTAGGTGCAGCGGTCGGGTTGGAATGATGCGTTGGTGTACGGGCGCAGCGGAGTAGCGGAATGGCCGAATAGCAGAGCAGCGGTGCAACGACTCACGGCCCACGGCCCACGGCTCACGATCGAACGCCGAACGCCGAACGCCGAACGCCGAACGGCGCGCAGCGAACGCCGTCGCGGCACGTCGCCGAGTACGCGCCGACGCCCTCAGCGCGCGGACGTCCCGGCCGGCACGACGAAGCGGCGCGCGAGGTGCGCCGCGATCGGCTTCTTGAATTCGAGCAGCCGTTTCTCGAGGTAGCGCCACGACAGATGCGCGAGCAGCGTCGCGAGCGCGAACTGCAGCACTTCGGGCAGCACCGGCCGCAAGACTTGCGGCACGTGGAGATGCGCGTAGAGTGCGGGCATCACGCCGATGCGCGCCGGAATCAGGTTGTGGAAGAGATAAAAGCCGTAGCTGATCGTGCCGAGATATGCGAGCGGCGCGCAGTCGAGCAGCGCGACGACCGGATGCTCGGGGCGCGTGACGATCCACAGCAGCAGCGCGCCGAGCGACGCCGACAGACCGAGATCCGCGAGCGCCGCGACGCCGTCGGACAGCGTCGCGCACGCGGGCAGCGCGATGAAGAACACGACGCCGGCCGCCGCGAGCCAGCCCGGCGCGATGCGCGGCGTGTCGCGTGAGCCGCGGTCGGCGAGCAGCATCGCGCCGACGCCGCCGAGCGCGATCAACGCGAAATTCCACGGGGAAAACGCGTAGATCAGCACCGGCGACGCGTCGCATAGATACAGCGCGACATGCGCAGCCGCGCAGAGCACGATGGCCGCGATGCCGAGCGCGACGTGTCGCGCGGCCGGCACCGCGAGCAGCACGAGCGGCGCGATCAGATAGAACTGCTGCTCGACCGCGAGGCTCCAGAAATGCGACGTCGAGCCGGGCCAGCCATCCTTCACGACGCCGATCCAGTAATTCGACAGGAACGCCGCGTGCCAGGCGAGCCCGAGATTCACGTCGCGCTGATAGAACAGCGCGTGCGCGATCGCGAGCGCGGCGAGCAGCAGGTAGTAGACGGGAAAGATGCGCAGCGCGCGTTTGGCGAGGAACAGCGCGAGCGCATGCCGGCGCGTCATCGCGGCGCGCTCGACCGCCTGCCGGTTGCGATGCAGCTCGCCGACGATCAGGTATCCGCTGATGAGGAAAAACGTCCACACGCCGAGCTTGCCGACGTCGACGGCGAGCACGTGGCCTTTGTGGGACAGGAAAACGAGGATGACGGCGATGGCTCGCAGGCCGTCGAGTCCTTTGACGTATCTGACTTCGCGCATGAAGACATCCGGGCGTTGAGCGAGGTCAGTATAGGCGCGCAAATATCGAACGTAATTCGCAAGCGGACGCATACGTATAGGCGTTTTGCTGCGTTCGCGCGTCGTCGGAGTCGGCGGCGCGCAACAAAACCTGCGGGAAACCCCGCGAAAACGCATAAAAGTACTGCACGAAGCGACGAGGCGCTTGTAGAATCCGGCGTTGAAGCGCGCGCGTCGCGTGCTTCGTGTATCCAACGACCACACCTGGTAGGAGAAACATGGCGACTTCCGCAAAAAAGGTGGCCAAGAAGGCTGCCGCACCGGCCAAGAAAGTGGCTGCCAAAAAAGCAGCGCCCGCGAAGAAAGTAGTGGCCAAGAAGGCCGTCGCGAAGGCGCCCGCCGCTCCGACGCCGCTGAAGGACAAGTTCACGAAGGCGTCGCTCGCAGCGCACATCGCTGAGCGCGCGGCCGTGGAAGTGAAGGCAGTGAAGGCAGTGCTCGCCGCACTCGAGAACGTCGTGCTGGGCTCGATCCACAAGAAGGGCGCGGGCGAGTTCACGCTGCCGGGTCTGCTGAAGATTACGGCGCAAGCCGTGCCGGCGAAGAAGAAGCGCTTCGGCAAGGATCCGTTCACCGGCGAAGAGCGCTGGTTCCCGGCCAAGCCGGCTACGGTGCGCGTGAAGGCACGTGCGCTGAAGAAGCTGAAGGACGCAGCGGCGTAATGCCGCGCGACGGCAGCCGGCTGCGGCCGGCCGCCGTCGCACCGTCCGACGAGATCCCCGCCCGCGAAAGCGCGCGGGGATTTTTATTGCGCTGCGGGCGCCGTCATCGCAGCCGCGACCGCAGTCGCAGTCGCAACCGCGTATCGCGCGTCGGCCGTCGCGTGCCGTACGTTACGCGGGCGTGCCGGCGTAGGCGGCCTTCAACGCGGCGACGTCGAACTTGATCATCTGCATCATCGCGCTCGCGACGCGCCCGGCCTTCACGGGATCGCGATCGGCCATCATCGGAATCAGTTCGGCCGGCACGATCTGCCACGACACGCCGTAGCGGTCGCGCAGCCATCCGCAGGCGTCGGCGGCACCGCCGTTGTCGAGCAGCGCGTGCCAGTAGCGGTCGAGCTCGGCCTGGTCCGCGCAGCTCACCATCAGCGAAATCGCGTGATTGAACGACTCGGTCCGCTCGTGGCTCATCGCGATGAACGGCTGCCCGAACAGCTCGAATTCGACCATCCGCGTGCCGCTGGTACCTTGCACTGCGGTGACGCGCACGACGCGCGAGTCGGGGAAAATCGATGCGTAGAACGCCGCGGCTTCTTCGGCTTCGGTCGAATACCAGAGGAACGGCGTGATCTTCTGAATCGTCATCGCGAATCTCCTTGTCAGGTTGGGGGCGACGCAAACCGCGCGCCTCCATCGGAACGACGGTCGGCGACCGTCGAAATCGACATGCCGCAGCGAGCCATCTTCGCACTGTATCGGCCGGCGCGACAGTGCGATCCACGCCCGAGCGTCATGCCGGCACACGCAGGCAGCGGAAGCGGCGCGCGAGCCGCCCGACGGACGAAAAAAAGCCAGTCGCGGCCGAAACCGATGACTGGCTTTTCAGTTCGGCGGCAGCGCGTCGAAACGCGCTGTACGCCGGATACGTCGTTTTTAGAACTTGTGGCGCAGGCCGAGGGCAACCATTTCCTGCGACTTCGTGCCGGCATAGCCGTACGAGCCGATCGATGCTTGCGCTGCCGACGTCGTGCCGTCCGCGTTGAGCTGCGTGCCGCTGGCGTGCTGGTACGCGCCGACCAGGTAGACGTCCGTGCGCTTCGACAGCGAGTAGTCTGCGCCCAGCGAAACCTGGTGGTACTTCGCGTCCGTGTTGCCGCTTGCCTTCGTGTACGAGTAGCCGAGGCCCAGCAGCAGCGGCGCCGTGACCTGGTACGTCACGAAGCCGCGGCCCGTGTTGTACTTCTCGGTCGACGAGAACGTCGAGTAAGCGTCCGGCTTGTATTGCGCGTTGCTGTAGCCGAGGCCGAACGTCACCGGGCCGATCGCGTACTGAGCTGCGACTTGCGCGATGCCGATCGACTTCGCCGTCACATAGCCGGCGTTGATCGGGCCGTCGACGATGTTGTCCGACGTCGTCGAGCCCCAGCCGCCACGGACCGCGGTGGTCGTCGGCGACGGGTTGTTCGCGTAGAAGTAGCCGGCTGCGATGCCGATCGGGCCGTTGTTGTAGGCCGCAGCAGCCGACCACGTCTGACCCTGGCCCGGCTTGCCTGCGATGCCGCTCAGGCCGTACATGCCTTCGAACTGGAAGCCGGCGTAGACGGGCGACGTGTACTTGATTGCGTTGCTGACGCGCAGGCTGTTGTCGTTGTTGTCGACGTCACCCGGGGTCGCGAAGAAGCTGCCGAAGTAGTTGTCAGCCGTGACTGCCTGGACAAGGTCGACGACCGGGTCGTACTGGCGGCCGAGCGTCAGCGTACCGTACTGGTTGCTTTGCAGACCGACGAATGCCTGGCGATTGAAGATCGTGTTCGCTGCGCTCAGCTTGCCCGTGCCCGGGTTGAAGCCGTTTTCGATCTGGAAGATTGCCTTCAGGCCGCCGCCCAGGTCTTCAGCACCCTTCAGGCCCCAGCGGCTGCCTTGCAGGTTGCCCGACAGCATTTGCCACATGTTGTTGGCTTGGCCGTCATTGCCATGAACGTAGGCAATCGACGTATCGATCACGCCGTACAGCGTCACGCTGGATTGAGCCTGTGCAGCGCCGGCGGCGCCCAGCAGGGCGAGCGAGAGGGCCGAGAGAGCAAGTTTCTTCATCGTTGAGTATCTCCACGCAAGTGATTCGTGATTCGTTATTTGTTGCGGATTGGAGAATAGCTCAGTGCCATACAGGCAAGAAAGACTAAAAAATAAAGTGTCTCGAAAAGATCACACCAACGAAAAGTCCATATATTTCAAGCACATCGCGAACTGTTCCTGTTTTTGAAATAGTTGACATTTGCTGCGCTGCGATTGTTGCGGAGGGTGGCGCCCACCACAACATGACGCGTGTTTTGGCCGGACCGCGCACTGAAATCGCGGTGTGCAAACGTTTGCGATTGCAGCGTTGCGCATGCAAGTGCCGCGCCAGCGCGACGTGCCTATCCGCTGAACAAAAGGCATCGCAGAAAAGGGAAGTTCGGCGTGAGGAGCGCGACCGCTTGCACGACCGCGCGTCGGCGGCGTAATCGCATGCCGGCGGCTACGCCGGAGCGTCGGTCAACCGTCGCGCGTGCGCTCGCCCGGCGGGCGGGTGGCTCGCGTATCGTGCGCCGTTGCATCGGGCGCCGCCGCATCGCGCGCCGCCGCATCCGTGCGCCGATATGCCTCGCCGCGCGCGGCCGAGAATTCCGCGCCGAGCAGCAGCACGAGCGCCGAGAAGTACAGCCACATCAGCAGCACCGCGAACGAGCCCGCCGCACCGAACGCACTCGCGGTGCCCGCACGCGCGAGGTAGAGCGCGAACAGCTTCTTGCCGCCGGAGAACAGGATCGCCGACACGATTCCGCCGACCGCGGCGTCACGCCATGCGACGCGCGCGTCGGGCAGGAATTTCAGCAGCGCCGAGAACGCGCCCGCGAGCACCGCGACGCCGACGACGAGCTGCAGCACGTTCGTGACCACGACGTAAGGCGAATCGCCGAGCAGCCAGGTGCCGATGAACGTGATCGCCGTGTCGAGCACGAGCGACACGATCAGCAGGAACGCGACGCCGAGCACGAGCCCGAACGACACGAGCCGCACGCGTACGAGCCCGAGCACGCTCGACCAGCGGCTTTCGGTCGCCGGCCAGATCACGTTCAGCGCCGTGTTCAGCGACGCGAACGTCGCCGACGCACCGATCGCGAGCGCCGCGAACGAGATCAGCGTCGCGATGCCGCCGCGCTCGCCTGCGCGATGCGCGTTCTGCACGATGGTCTGGATGCTGGCCGCCGCGTCGTCGCCGATCAGCTGATGCGCCTGCTCGAACACCTGGCCGCGCGCGGCCTCGTCGCCGTAGAACCAGCCGGCCACCGCGATCACCATCACGAGCGTCGGCGCGAGCGAGAACGCGGAGAAGAACGCGATGCCGGCTGCCATCGACGAGCAGCGGTCGGACGAAAAACGCTTGAACGCGGTCAGTGCCCAGTTCGCCTGCCGCTGCGCGAGCCGCGTGGCCTCGGAAGTGATCGGTCGTTTCATGATGGTCGTGGCGACGTCCGGCGGCGCGCCGGTGCGTCGGAATCGCATTGATCGGGATTCAAGTATTGATCCGAAGAGCCGTACATAGTTGCGAAGTTTGCGAAGTGTCTATAATTGCTTTCAGCTTCCTACCCCACAATAACGCCGAGACCACCATGCTACACATGTCCCGGCGCCAGTTCCTGAAGGTGACGGCAACGTCGCTTGCCGGATCGAGCCTGGCCCTGATGGGCTTTTCTCCGTCCGAAGCGCTTGCCGAAGTCCGACAGTACAAGCTGGCGCGCACAGTCGAAACGCGCAACACCTGTCCTTACTGTTCAGTCGGTTGCGGCATCCTGATGTACGGCCTGGGCGACGGCGCGAAGAACGCGCAGTCGAGCATCATCCACATCGAGGGCGACCCCGATCATCCGGTCAATCGCGGCACGCTGTGCCCGAAGGGCGCGAGCCTGATCGACTTCATCCACAGCCCGAACCGCCTGACGCACCCGGAATACCGCGCGCCCGGCTCGGACAAGTGGGAGCGCATCTCGTGGAGCGACGCGCTCGACCGGATCGCGAAGCTGATGAAGGCCGACCGCGACGCGAACTTCGTCGAGACGACCGAAGACGGCGCCAAGGTCAACCGCTGGCTCACGACCGGCATGCTGGCCGCGTCGGCGGGCAGCAACGAAGTCGGCTATCTGACGCACAAGGCTGTCCGCAGCCTCGGGATGCTCGCATTCGACAATCAGGCGCGTGTCTGACATGGCCCGACGGTGGCAGGTCTTGCCCCGACGTTTGGCCGTGGAGCGATGACGAACCATTGGGTCGACATCAAGAACGCGGATCTGATTCTCGTGATGGGCGGCAATGCAGCCGAGGCCCATCCGTGCGGTTTCAAATGGGTGACGGAAGCGAAGGCGCACCGCAAGGCGCGGCTGATCGTCGTCGACCCGCGCTTTACGCGTACGGCCTCGGTGGCCGACTACTACGCGCCGATCCGTACCGGGACCGACATCGCGTTCCTGGGCGGCGTGATCAACTATTTGCTGACGAACGACAAGATCCAGCATGAGTACGTGAAGCACTACACGGACTTCACGTTCATCGTGCGCGAGGATTTCGCGTTCAACGACGGTCTCTATTCCGGTTACGACGCGGACAAGCACGCGTATCCGGACAAGTCGAGCTGGGATTACGAGCGCGGCGACGACGGGTTCGTGAAGGTCGACCCGACGCTGCAGCATCCGCGCTGCGTCTACAACCTGCTGAAGCAGCACTACGCGCGCTATACGCCGGAAGTGGTCGAACAGGTCTGCGGCACGCCGAAGGAGAAGTTCCTGAAGGTGTGCGAGATGCTGGCGACGACGGCCGTGCCCGGCCGCGCGGCGACCGTGCTGTATGCGCTCGGCTGGACCCATCACTCGATCGGCGCGCAGATCATCCGCACCGGCGCGATGGTGCAGCTGCTGCTCGGTAACATCGGCATCGCCGGCGGCGGGATGAACGCGCTGCGCGGGCACTCGAACATCCAGGGCCTGACCGACCTCGGCCTGATGTCGAACCTGCTGCCCGGCTACATGACGCTGCCGATGCAGGGCGAGCAGGACTTCAACGCGTATATCGACAAGCGCGCGCAAAAGCCGCTGCGCCCGAACCAGCTCAGCTACTGGAAGAACTACAAGGCGTTCCATGTCAGCTTCATGAAGGCGTGGTGGGGCGACGCGGCGACCGCCGAGAACAACTGGGCGTACGACTACCTGCCGAAGCTCGACAAGCAGTACGACCTGCTGCAGACGATCGAGCTGATGCACGCCGGCAAGATGAACGGCTACATCTGCCAGGGCTTCAATCCGCTCGCGGCGGCGCCCGCGAAGGTGAAGACCGCGCAGGCGCTCGCGAAGCTGAAGTGGCTCGTGATCATGGATCCGCTCGCGACCGAGACGTCGGAGTTCTGGAAGCCGCACGGCGACTACAACGACGTCGATCCGTCGAAGATCCAGACCGAGGTGTTCCGGCTGCCGACCACCTGCTTCGCGGAGGAAAACGGCTCGCTCGTCAGTTCGAGCCGTGTGTTGCAGTGGCACTGGAAGGGCGCCGAGCCGCCGGGCGAGGCGCGCAGCGATCTCGAGATCATGGCCGGGCTGTTCGTGCGGCTGCGCCAGATGTACCGCACCGACGGCGGCAAGTATCCGGATCCGATCGTGAACCTCTCGTGGCCGTACGCGGATCCGGAAAGCCCGACGCCCGAAGAGCTCGCGAAGGAGTTCAACGGCCGCGCGCTCGCCGATCTGCCCGATCCGAAGGATCCGTCGAAGGTGCTCGTGAAGAAGGGCGAGCAGCTTGCCGCGTTCGCGCAGCTGAAGGACGACGGCACGACCGCGAGCGGCTGCTGGATTTTCTGCGGCGCGTGGACGCAGGCCGGCAACCAGATGGCGCGGCGCGACAACTCGGATCCGACCGGCATCGGCCAGACGCTGAACTGGGCGTGGGCATGGCCCGCGAACCGGCGGATCCTGTACAACCGCGCGTCGGCCGACCTGGCCGGCAAGCCGTTCGATCCGACGCGCAAGCTCGTCGCGTGGAACGGCGCGGCGTGGACGGGCGCCGACGTGCCCGATTTCAAGGCCGACGAGCCGCCCGAAAACGGGATGGGGCCGTTCATCATGAATCCGGAAGGCGTGGCGCGCTTCTTCGCGCGCGCGCAGATGAACGAAGGCCCGTTCCCCGAGCACTACGAGCCGTTCGAGACGCCGCTTTCCGCGAACCCGCTGCATCCGGACAATCCGCAGGCGCTGAACAACCCGGCCGCCCGCGTGTTCGCGGACGATCGCGCGTCGTTCGGCAAGGTGGCGGATTTCCCGCACGTCGCGACGACGTACCGGCTGACCGAGCATTTCCACTACTGGACCAAGCACGCGCGGCTGAATTCGATCATCCAGCCCGAGCAATTCGTCGAGATCGGCGAAGACCTCGCGAAGGAAGTCGGCGTCGCGCACGGCGATCGCGTGAAGGTGTCGTCCAAGCGCGGCTACATCGTCGCGGTGGCGCTCGTCACGAAGCGGATCAAGCCGCTGACCGTCGACGGCAAGAAGGTCCAGACGGTCGGCGTGCCGCTGCACTGGGGCTTCAAGGGGCTGGCGAAGCCCGGCTATCTCGCCAATACGCTGACTCCGTCCGTGGGTGACGGCAACTCGTACACACCGGAATTCAAGTCGTTTCTGGTGAAGGTCGAAAAGGCGTAAGGGGGACGAGATGGCATTGCAATCGCTGGACATCAAGCGCGTATCGGCCACCACGACGCCGCCGCCCACGGCGCGCGAACCGGTGACCGGAAGCGTCGCGAAACTGATCGACGTATCGAAGTGCATCGGCTGCAAGGCATGCCAGACGGCATGTATGGAGTGGAACGACCTGCGCGACGAAATCGGCACCAACGTCGGCGTGTACGACAATCCGGCCGACCTCACCGAGCATTCGTGGACGGTCATGCGGTTCTCCGAATACGAGAACCCGCAAGGCGACCTCGAATGGCTGATCCGCAAGGACGGCTGCATGCACTGCGAGGATCCGGGCTGTCTGAAGGCGTGCCCGTCGCCGGGCGCGATCGTGCAGTACAACAACGGGATCGTCGATTTCCACGAGGAGAACTGCATCGGCTGCGGCTACTGCGTGACGGGCTGCCCGTTCAACGTGCCGCGGATCTCGAAGAAGGATCATCGCGCCTACAAGTGCACGCTCTGTTCGGACCGCGTCGCGGTCGGCCAGGAGCCGGCCTGCGTGAAGACGTGCCCGACCGGCGCGATCGTGTTCGGCACGAAGGAGGACATGAAGCAGCACGCGGCCGAGCGGATCGAGGACCTGAAGGAGCGCGGCTTCGAGCATGCGGGGCTGTACGACCCGCAGGGCGTCGGCGGCACGCACGTGATGTACGTGCTGCACCATGCGGACAAACCGTCGCTGTATCACGGGCTGCCCGACAATCCGTCGATCAGCCCGATGGTGCGGCTGTGGAAGGGCATCGCGAAGCCGCTCGCGGTCGCGGGCCTCGCGCTGACCGCGCTGGCCGGGTTCTTCCACTACGTGCGCGTCGGCCCGAACGAGGTGACCGACGAAGAGGAAGCCGCCGCCCGCGACGAGGCGCGACGCATCAAGGAGGACGCGAAATGAAGCACGACAACCCGAACCTGATCGTCCGCTACACGGCGAACGAGCGCACGAATCACTGGATCACCGCGATCACGTTCGTGCTGCTCGCGCTGTCCGGGCTCGCGCTGTTTCATCCGTCGATGTTCTGGCTCACCGCGCTGTTCGGCGGCGGCCAGTGGACGCGGATCCTGCATCCGTTCGTCGGCCTCGTGATGTTCGTGTCGTTCGCGCTGCTCGTCGTGCGGTTCTGGCACCACAATCTGCTCGATGCGGACGACCGGCAATGGATCAGGCAGATCGACGACGTCGTCGCGAACCGCGAGGACCGGCTACCGCCCGTCGGCCGCTATAACGCCGGCCAGAAGCTGCTATTCTTCACGCTGGTGGCGTGCCTGCTGCTGCTCCTGCTGTCCGGGATCGTGATCTGGCGGCGCTACTTCTCGTTCTACTTTCCGATCGGGGTGATCCGCGCGGCGGCCGTCGTGCATGCGGTGGCGGCGTTCGTGCTGATCGCGAGCATCATCGTGCACATTTATGCGGCACTGTGGGTGAAGGGCTCGATCGGCGCGATGGTGCGCGGCACCGTCACGCTGGGCTGGGCGCGCAAGCACCACCCGAAATGGTTCCGTGAAAGCGTGAAGTAGCGCTGGGGAACGGGGTGGTGCGCCGGTCGTTTCGGCAGCGCCGCTCCGTCAGCGGCCGGAATCGCCCGAAAGCGCCGATGCGTCGGCGCTTGTTTTTTTGGAAGACACTTTCGTGACACAACGTATTCTCGAACCGACCGAGATCTCGGCCCTCGATCATTCCGCGATCCCGCGTTTCCGGCTGCCGGAGCGCAACGCCGTGTTTTCCGCGCGCGCGACGCGGCTGCGCAAGCTCGCCGATCTGAACCCGATCGCCGGTTATCTGCGGCTGATGGCGACCGTCGCCGACGCGCAGCACGCGATGCTGCAAGCGCAGCATGCGCCGCTGCCGACGCCCGACGCGATCGCGCGCGCGCAGCAGCATTCGATGCCGATCGTGCCGGCGCTCGGCGTCGAGCGCGATCCGCGATGGCGCGCGGTGCTGTACGAGCTGCTCGACCGCGTCGAGGGCGCGGGGCTCGTGAACCCGTCGCTCGCGAAGCTGCTCGACCGCCTGCGGCTGATGTCGCCGGCGGAACTCGATGCGCAAGCCGACGCGGTACTCGCGCTGCGCTTCGCGGAAGTCGATCCGGCCACCGCACCGTTCCTGATGGCGGCGCTGCAGGTCGTATGGACCGACGTCGCGAGCCGCATCGCGGCCGCCGACGTGCCGTATCTCGACCAGCCGGGGCTGTGCCCCGTGTGCGGCACGCACCCCGTCGCGAGCGTGATCCGCGTCGGCGGACAGGTCCAGGGCTACCGTTTCCTGCAGTGCGGACTGTGCGCGACCGAGTGGCACATGGTGCGCACCAAATGCTCGAACTGCGATTCGACGAAGGGCATCGCGTATCACGGCGTCGAAGGCGGCAGCGACGCGCTGAAGGCCGAGTCGTGCGACGAATGCAAGACCTATCGGAAAATCGGCTATCAGGAAAAGGACTACGAGTTCGAACCGCTGGCCGACGATCTGGCGAGCCTCACGCTCGACCTGCTGATGAGCGAAGCCGGCTATCGCCGCAGTTCGCCCAATCCGCTGCTGTGGCCCGATCTGTCCCGGGAGGCCGATTGATCGGCCGGCAGCACGGCGCGGTGTCTGCGCTGCGGTCGTCCGTCGCGAAGCGCCGGGCCCCGGCGCGCGTTCGCGCATGCGCGGCCGATTCGCGCGTGGGCCGATGCCCGTCTCTTTGTCGACAAGGAAGCTCCGTCACGTGTCCGATTCCGGTCTGAACGAATTGAATGCGGTGCTCGCGCGCGTGCCGTCGGTCGAGCGCGTGCTGTCGTCTGCGCCGCTGCAACCGCTGCTGGCCGACTACGGCCGCACGCGCGTGCTGAACGCGGTACGTGCCGAGCTCGAACGCTGGCGCAGCGCCGCCCAGCGCGATCCGGCCGCCGCCGAACCGCTCGACGAGTCGCGCATTGCGGCCGCCGTCGCGCAGACGCTCGCCGCGCAGAGCACGCACGCGATGCGCACCGTGTTCAATCTGACCGGCACCGTGCTGCACACGAACCTCGGGCGCGCGCTGCTGCCCGACGACGCGGTGCGCGCGGTCGTCGAGGCGCTCACGAAGCCCGTGACGCTCGAGTTCGATCTCGCGAGCGGGCGCCGCGGCGATCGCGACGACATCGTCGACGCGCTGCTGCGCGAGCTGACCGGCGCAGAGGCGGCCACCGTCGTCAACAACAATGCGGCGGCCGTGCTGCTGGCGCTCGCGGCGCTGGCGCCGAAGCGCGAAGTCGTCGTGTCGCGCGGTGAGCTCGTCGAGATCGGCGGCGCGTTCCGCATTCCGGACATCATGAGCCGCGCCGGCGCGAAGCTGCGCGAAGTCGGCACGACGAACCGCACGCATCTGCACGACTATGCGGACGCGATCGGGCCGCGCACCGCGCTGCTGATGAAGGTGCATTGCAGCAACTACGCGGTCACCGGCTTCACGAAGGAAACCACGCTCGCCGAACTGGCGCCGCTCGCGCGCGCGCACGGGCTCCCCGTCGCGGTCGATCTCGGCAGCGGCATGCTCGCCGATCTCGCGCAGTGGGGGCTGCCGCACGAGACGACCGTGCAGGAAACCGTCGCGGCCGGCGCGAATCTCGTCACGTTCAGCGGCGACAAGCTGCTCGGCGGCCCGCAGGCCGGCCTGATCGTCGGCGACCGGGCGCTGATCGCGAAGATCCGCAAGCACCCGCTCAAGCGCGCGCTGCGCGTCGGCAAGCTGACCTTGGCCGCGCTCGAGCCCGTGCTGCGTCTCTATCAGGCCCCCGAGTTTCTGCAGGAACGGCTGACGACGCTGCGGCTGCTCACGCGCGCGCAGCGCGACATCGCCGATACGGCCGAGCGCGTGCGTCCGGCCTTGCAGGCCGCGCTCGGCGCCAGCTACGCGGTGGACGTGGAGCCGATGTTCAGCCAGATCGGCAGCGGCGCGCTGCCCGTCGATCAGTTGCCGAGCGCCGGGCTCGTCGTGCGCACGGCGGACGGCAAGCGCAGCGGCCGCGCGCTCGCGCAGCTCGAGAAGCGGTTGCGCGAATGGCCGCGCCCGGTGATCGGCCGCGTCGCCGACAACGCGCTGCGGCTCGATCTGCGCTGTCTCGAAGCCGCGGACGAAGCGGCATTCGTCGCGCAATGCGCGCGGATTGCGGAGCCCGCTGCATGATCGTCGGCACCGCAGGACACATCGACCACGGCAAGACGACGCTCGTGCGCGCGCTGACCGGCGTCGACACCGATCGCCTGAAGGAGGAGAAGGCGCGCGGCATTTCGATCGAGCTCGGCTATGCGTATACGCCGCTCGAGAACGGCGACGTGCTCGGCCTGATCGACGTGCCGGGCCACGAGAAGCTGATTCATACGATGGCCGCCGGCGCGTGCGGCATCGATTTCGCGCTGCTCGTGATTGCCGCCGACGACGGCGTGATGCCGCAGACGCGCGAACACGTCGCCATTCTGCAGTTGCTCGGCGTCGCGCATGGCGCGGTCGCGCTGACGAAGTGCGATCGCGTCGACGCCGCACGCATCGCGCAGGTGCGCGACGAGATCGACGGCTGGCTGCGCGATTCGACGCTGGCCGGTGCGCCGATCTTCGAGACGCGTGCGACCGTCACCGACGATCCGGGCGTCGCCGCGCTGAAGCGGCACCTCGCGGACGCCGCGCTTGCCTGGCGCGCGCGCCGCGACGACGGGCTGTTCCGGCTTGCCGTCGACCGCGTGTTTACGCTGGCCGGGCAGGGCACCGTCGTGACGGGCACGGCCTTCGCGGGCCGCGTGAGGACCGGCGACACGCTCGCGATCGCGCGCACTGCGCGCGAGGTGCGCGTGCGCAGCATCCATGCGCAGAACCGGCCGGTCGACGCCGGTTGCGCGGGCGAGCGTTGCGCGCTGAATCTCGCCGGCATCGACAAGGCCGACATCGAACGCGGCGATACCGTCGCGGACGCGCGGCTGGCGGCGACGTCGCCGCGCGTCGACGTCGAACTGACGCTCGTCGACGATGCCGGCCTGACGCTCACGCACTGGTCGCCGCTGCACGTGCATCTCGGCACGCTGCATCGTGTGGCGCACGTCGCGCTGCTCGACGGCGACACGCTGGCCGCCGGCCAGCGCATGCGCGTGCAGCTCGTGTTCGACGAGCCGGTGTTCGCGCTGCCGGGCGACCGCTTCATCGTGCGCAATGCGCAGGCGACGCGCACCGTCGGCGGCGGCCGCGTGCTCGATCCGTTCGGGCCCGCGCGCAAGCGTCGCACGCCGGCGCGCCTTGCGTGGCTCGATGCGCTTGCCGTGTGGCTCGACGCGCGGCGGCTCGAGCCGCTGCTCGCGCAGGCCCCGCTCGGCATCGCACGCGCGACGCTCACGCATCTGACCGGGTTCGCACCGGAGGTGCTGCCGCTGCCCGACGACGCGTTGTCGGTCGGCCAGCGCGACCGCGCGTCGAACGACGGCACGGTGATTTCGCGCGCGCACTGGCGTGCGCTGCAGTCGCGTGCGATCGACACGCTGCGCGCGTATCACGAACGCATGCCGGACGAGCAGGGCCTCGATGCGGGGCGGCTGCGACGGATGGCCGTGCCGCTTGCCGGCGATACGCTGTGGCGCGCGCTCGTCGATGCGCTCGTCGACGGCGGCGAGCTCGCGCGTAGCGGGCCGTGGCTGCATCTGCCGTCGCATACGGTCAATCTCGACGCGCGCGACGAAGTGCTGGCGCAGCAGCTGTTGCCGCTGCTGCATGCGGGCCGTTTCGATCCGCCGTGGGTGCGCGACATGGCGCGCGATACCGGTGTGGCGGAGGACAACGTGCGCACGCTGTTGCGCAAGCTCGCGCGGCGCGGCGACGTGCATCAGGTCGTGCGCGATCTGTTCTATCACGCGGACGTATTGCGCGAACTTGCGCGGCTCGTCGCGCATCTCGTGGATTCGTGCGGCGGGGCCGTCGATGCGGCGACGTTTCGCGACGCGACGGGGCTCGGCCGCAAGCGTGCGATCCAGATTCTCGAGTTCTTCGATCGCGTTGGGTATACTCGCTTCCACCGCGATCTTCACTTCCTGCGTACGGACAGCGGGTGGGCCGGTAGTCACGCATAGGTGACGGTCGGCCGGTTGTCGGTCGGCGCGTCGCGTCGTTTCTTTTTCTCCGCGGAAGGCATTCGTATCCGGTGGTACGGCTGGACTTCAAATCCGGTTAGGGGCGTCAGACGCTCCTGGGTAGGTTCGACTCCTGCTGCCTTCCGCCACAAGGGTTTCAGGCGTTTCGATGCACTCCAATTGGAGGCTTGAAACGCCCGACGGTGTGGGTTTTTCTGCCTGATTCGTGCAACCGAGTCAGGATCGCCCGATCTTCTTGACGGCTTCCGCGAGCCGATCGGTCACCAGGTGAGCGTACCGCTTGGTCGACGTGGTCGTCTTGTGGCCCAGCACCCCGGCGACCGTGTAGAGGTCGATCCCGGCGTTGATCATTTCCGATGCGGCGCTATGGCGGAGGTCGTGGAACCGCACCCCCAGGTGGCCGGACTTCCGGCGAGCCTTGATCCACTCGTCTTTGATCTTCCACGCCGGCGCGGTAAATTTCACGCTCCGGGCAATCACAGCGATCCGCGGGTGAATCGGAATTAGCCGCGGTCGACCATTCTTCGTCGTGCCGAGAGAGAACCCGTCCTTGGTAGGGATTGCGCGCAGGATTTCGCTCAGTCGCATCCCGGAGTAGAACGCCGTTCGGATGGCTGCTCGGGTTTGCCGATGCGAACAAACTTTTGCGATTTCCAGCATTTCGCGACGCCCGTTGTACACGTGGCGTTCGTCGCTCTGCTTCGCGAGGATGGCCCGTACCATCGGTCAAAAAACGGGATGGGGCGTTCGATCATGGCGAATCCTTACCGCTGGTCGTTCTTGCGCCAGCACGGCGATATGTTCTTCGATTGTGTTTTCGGCGACTCAAAGTATCGGGTCCAGGTGGCCCATGAGTGCCTTACTGACTCTCCCGGATCCGATAGATCACGCGAGGGGGATGAAAAAGCGATCGTCAGCAACATGGACCGCATTCAAGCGATCGCGAGGAATAAAATTGAAGGCTGGGCGCATCCTCCAATTCAAATCTGAAACGACGACTTCTAACGGGGTTCGACATGGTTGCCACTATCCTGAATGCGGTAGGACTGATCCTCATCACGGTCGGTGGTATCGGCGCGGCGTTGTGCGCTCCGGCGCCACAATACAATCCGGACGGGTCCATCGCGATGGGGCCCAACGTCGACAAAGAGACGCGCATAGCGATGTACCGTCGGCAGCGCTTGATCAAGCTGCTGCTCTCGCTCGTCGGCGTGGGAGCTCTCTTCCAGCTCATCGCGCTGTTCGTCAGCTAGGGTAGCGAGACCCATTGGAGCGCGCAGCGTCGATGGCGTCCAGCACGACAGAACCGAAGAGGCGAGCGGCCACCTCCTATGAGGCGAACGAGTCGAGTTCAGCCGTGGTGATAGAGCGCTGCACGACTGCATCCTTGAATCGCACGGAGACGTAGACGCACTTATCGTCCACCACGACGCCGCTCGGCTGCTGCGTGGGGCGAGAAGCTTTCTCAACTCGTTCGCCGTGCCGAGATAGTTCACATCGCGGCAGATATTCGCCGCGCGCTTGATGAGATCGCGTTCTTCGGCCGTCAGCTTACTGGTCATGGTCGGCTCCATTCGATGAGCGGTTGGTCGGAGCGAACGTACAGCGGATGTCGCGGCGATCCGTCTTTTGTGGTGCCGAGGCACCAGAGGCGCGCACCAGCGTCACGGACGATCTCGACGACGGCCGTTACGCGATCGGGCCGTGCGTTGGCTCCCCATGCGCATACGACGTCGCCGTACTCGCGGGCGAACTTCCGGAGATAGGCGGGCGTCGTTGTCCGGCCCCACCGGGTCGGCATGCGACCACAGCGCGGCCGGGTGACGCAGCGTTCGGTGCTGCGTTGAACCCAACTATGCGTGAATGAATGCAAAAAACAAGAAGGATCTACTCGCGAATGAATTGTCTGTTGGAGAAGCTGCGTGACGTTAGCATTCTTACGGTACGCCTACATGGCATCAAACTGTGTGGCGACGGGGAATCGCGGGCCGAAGAAAGCCGGAATGTGTCAACGAGACCAGCAGATGAATAGGTATGCGATCGCAGCCGCGATCATCGGCGGGGGCGTGCTGGCGGCGTGCGGCGGCAACTCAGACGACTTGATGAGTCGCGCAAAGCGTGACAGGGACAGTCAGGCCATCGCACGATGCCAGGACTATGCTCGTTCACAGGCTACCCACCCGAGTACGGTGGATTTTTCAATTCGGGTTACGCGGGTTGCCGAGCAACCAGACGGTAGCGTGATCGTAGGCTCAACTTTTACTGCCAAAAACGGCTTCGGCACCGAATTGAAGTTTGAGGTCGCATGCCAGGTCAACGGTCAGGGAATCGTCGATGCGGCTGTTCGAGAGGCGATCCACTAAGTTGCTCCCAGAGCACATTATTGACCGCGCCGGGGTAGAGCCGCGGCGCGCGCTTCAGCACGCGGCCTGCGGACGAGTGAACGTAGAGCGAGTGCCATGAGTCTACCTCGCCCCCGCGGCCGCGAAATTCGCCGGCTCGTTGTGCTAACGCGGGGTCATGCGACGATGCCGGCAGCAGGCTGGCGACGTGGACACGTGTGACGCCGTGAGGTGGATTCGAGCGATGGCAGAAATGACAAGCCCCGCTCAGCGGCGGGGCTTTGTGTAAAGCTGGAGCCGAGTTTAGGCGGCCATTCGATCCTGTTGCGCATCACAGTCAGCAGCCGGGCATAGTGCGCTCAACACCGTCTCGACCGGCAGCGACATCCCTGCTTGGACGACGAGTTGCTCCAACACTGCCGCCCTAGCTTCGAGCTCGAGATTCGAATGCGTGAGTTCGATAATCATAACGACCCCTATTTCTTGGTTTGCTTGGGAATAACCAGCCAGCGGCCTTCCATCTTGGCATTGAACCCTTTCGCCTGAAGGAAAGGCAACAACGATACCAACAATTGTAGCAAATCAGAATTCCGGCCGTAAATTTTGACCACGTTGGAGGCATGGACTGCTTGGAGCCTGAACGTACCACCAATCGCAGCAGCGTAGATCTTAAGCACGTCAATCATCGTGTCTGAGTCTCGCACAATCAGTGTTTGATCGTACTGTGGCGCAAGGCGCAACTCAAGCATCTTAAGCCACCCCCGTGTCGGCGCAGGCTTCTTGGTGTACACGACGTGAACGATGGCGCAGGCATGGTCCTCGCCCTTCTTGAACACGCCATACGCCAGATGGTCGCCGTTTCCGCCGCCGGTGTAATCGATATGATCGTCGATCGATTCGAGCAGGCGCTCGTAGTCGAGATTTAGTATTCCCAAGTTTTGAATGGTACGGCGCCATGCGTCCTTAGTGGCCTGAAGCGATGTCGCGTCGAACGGCTTGAGCGAAGAGTGGTCCTTGAGTGTCGCCATCGTGGTCTTCCTTTGTAGCGTGGAGTTGTTCGTGCTGTAGCTGCGTAGCAAATGGTTGATAACCGCCTCGGGCCATTCGCTACTTGGGTGCTTGAAGTGTGGCGGACAGGACGGGTTGCTCGACAAGCTCGCGTTCCTTCTCGACGTGCGACACAAAGCCGTCGATGCCGGCGACCTCCAAGTCGATCTCACGACAAGGCATCGCGTTCCGCTCGCCGTCAGTGAGCTTCCCCATGCGGCCGTAGTTCTTTGCCGCGCACCGCGTGAGTGCGCCCAGTGGAGCGGCCCCACGTATCTGAGGACACGAGGACTCTCTTAAAATAAGGGATAGTCT
>NZ_JBQYLP010000072.1:0-28033 GCF_052683555.1 Burkholderia sp. BC1 | reverse complement strand
GACTGATCACGTTCGCCGAAACGATTGATCACCATCGCCGAAATCCGCATATGGAGCATTTCGCCAATTCGTCGACGTGAGAGCGCAGAGTCAGCTTCCGTCTCCTATCGCCACGCTCTTCAATCAGGACGCCATATTGCCGAACCCGGAGGACTGGCTCTTAGGTTTGTCATCGCCAGAATTCGATATGGTCATTCGTGCGCTTCGAGAAATCATCAGCGTCGAGGGGAATTTCGATCACGTCGAACGTGATCAAGTAGAGAAGCGATGTTATGTTGTCTCTATCCTGAATGACGAAAGTGGTAATCGGGAAATTAAAACGCCGTTAGGGTTGGTGTCCTCCGGATTTCGTTCGGTTCTTGCAATGACATGCGATATATTTCGCAATATTCTGACTGGACAGAAGCGGGGTCGATCCGATGTCAGCCTCGATTCCGCGACTGGAATTGTGCTGATCGATGAGGTTGAAGCTCACCTGCATCCTCGATGGAAAATGCAGATCATGCGAGGTTTGCGTAATGCGCTACCCCAGATGACTTTCATCGTGACGAGCCACGATCCTCTATGTCTTCGAGGTATGGAAGACGAAGAGATTGTAGTCATGCGTCGCGTCATCGAGCAAACACCCGGTAGGGGAATCGCCATCAAGGTTGAGTTCAGGGCGGATCTCCCGAAGGTGAATCAGTTGACGATCGAGCAACTGTTGACGGCGGATTTCTTCGGTTTGCTCAGTACGGATCAACCGGAGGTGGAGGAGGCGATGGCACGTATATCCGATCTTCTTGCGAGGCGCTCCGCAAACGATAAGCTTACATCAGAGGAAACGGACACCATCAAGAAGTTTGAGAGGGAAATCGCAGAATCGTTGCCGATCGGTTCTTCCGAGGCGCAACGCTTGGTCCAGGAAGCTGTCGCGGAGTATTTAGCGAAGCGGCGTTCAGTCACCAACGAAAGGCTCGGGCAGTTAAGGGAGAAGTCAAAGAAGCTCATCCTCGATGCGTTGGAGGGAATCTGAATTGAGACGAGTCGATCGAGGTCTAGTGTCGGTACCGACGGGGCTGAGTAAAACCGATAGGAATGGCAACACCGAACTGGATAATGTGCGGGACCACATGACAAGCACGGATCCGAAAAAAGAAGCATTCGAGTTCTCAGCGTACAAGTCTCCTGACGTCAGGATGGCGCTGGAGAAGCTTTTCCATGGGAAGTGTGCGTACTGTGAGAGTGCATATGCCACGACGGCCCCGGTAGATATCGAGCACTATCGACCGAAAGGAGCGGTTGCTGAAGACGACGGGCACCCAGGTTACTGGTGGCTCGCCGCTGACTGGGAGAACCTTCTGCCCGCCTGCATCGATTGCAATCGCAGACGAGGGCAGGCTACCCCCACCATATTCAGCGAGTTGCTGAAATACGATGCTGCGGCTCGAAAATTCAGCAAGTCGAAGTCCGTGAACACAGGGAAGGGCGATAGCTTTCCGATATCAGGAAAGCGTGCAACTGAAGAAGGACATTCAATCGGCAAGGAAGGCGCGTTGCTGCTGAACCCGTGTTCGGACGACCCTTCCAAGCATCTGCGTTTCCATGTCAACGGATCCACGCCGGTCGCACTGGTTTATCCACGTGCCAAGGACGGTGACGATGTGGCGGAAAATAAATTCCCTTTGGCCAAGATTGACGAACGGAAAGATATCGGTCGGCACGGAAAGGATGCGGCTGGTCTCGGGTTGAGCGAACGAGGCGCGGTCTCCATTCATGTATATGGCTTAAACCGTCTTGGGCTGGTTCATGAGAGGACTCGAGTGTTGCGTCATCTGAATTTCTTGAAGGAGATAATTATTGAATTGAGCTCGATGGCCGACGAGATTGGGATCGACGATAAAATTCCTGTCGCGAAGAGGAAGCTGCTTTCAGTTCGACTGCATCATTTGCGCGAACGCATCGTCTGCGAGATCAAAGAGATGGCTCGAGATTCCGCACCCTATTCGATGATGGTGCGTGCGTGGATTGCCGACTTTAGAAAATTGCTTGCGGGACATTGAAAAGCGGATGCGGGCCTGTGCTCGATGCTTCTTTGCTAGGGTAGCGTCGAACGACGTGTAGCGGCACGCGGCGAGAGCTCCGTTGATCTCGTGGTGGTTGCTGCTCGCCGTGCATTGGATGCCGCCGGCGTCAACCCGGGTGACGTAGATGGCCTAATCGCGGTGTCGATGTTCCCTGATCGGGTTGGATCGGGAGATGCCGGTTACCGGCCCGATACGGGCGCTGTTCACAACGTACTCAATTGTGCGCTACGCCCGAATGGGGTCGACGAACCACCATTCGTGGCGCGCGTAGGTTCGCAATGCACAATTCTCGAGTGAGCATACGGTTAAGTGGCGCGAAAAAAAGAAAATGCCCGCTCATCAAGCGGGCATTTGGGGAGGTGGGGCGGGAACATACCGCGGGATCACGCCCAAGCCGATAAGCCTCGCACCCTGTTTTTTTAAGCCGAACATAGGTCGGCTCCAATATGAGAGTAGCTGCTATTTTTCGGACCCAACGGGTGTACCCGACCTTATCCCGCCGAACCGGTCTCGAGCGACGCAATGTAACGCAGCAGGTCTTCAGTGCGACCCTCCGATATCAGCTCTTCGGCAGTCTTGTAGCCAAAGGTCGGTAGCGGTTCATTGCGATACCAAAACAGCGTGCTCCGTACGTCTCCGGAGATATCGGTTGCAGCTCGGATGACCCGCAACGCGTCTCGCAGATACTTTTGCACGCTTTCGGCCCCGGGAAGGCGACTGATGGTATTGCGATGGACATGGGCCAGTCGAGCGAGCGTCTGCATGTCGATGTGTAGTGCGGTAGCGAAACGTCGTGCCGAGATGATCGGCGCAGCGCTCTCCGGCTCCTTCAAAGACGCCATGAATCGGTCGAAATCGAGGGCCAGATCATAGCTCATTGCGTATGACTTTTTGCACACTATTCGCCCTTTTATAGCATGAGCGGTGTTGACAGTGCTGGTCGCCGAAACGCTCGTCCATAGCGCTACTGATCGCCGAGTTCCGTCGGCACGCCTCGGCAGCACCGTGACGTTCCCAACGACAACTTTTCTGAGAATTTCCAAGGCTGCGGACATCTTTTCTGAGACGAGAGGTATGTCGATTTCTCAAAAAAGATGTCCAAGTCCGTGATCTGTCTAGGGGGTCAAAGACAGCTTTTCTGAGAGCCCACACACGCGTCCCGCCCCTTGAGCGAAATCGCCGACGCGGCGACATACCCATCCCCCTATCCGGCTCAAATCTCATATACTCCCCCCCGGTATAGTCGAGAAGGCATCATGAGCCATACGATCAAGGAAAAACAAAAACTGCTGAACCGTGTCCGCCGTATCAAGGGACAGGTGGAAGCGATCGAGCGCGCGCTCGAGGAAGAGCGCAGCTGCAGCGAAATCCTGCAGCTGATCACGAGCGGGCGCGGCGCGATGAACGGTTTGCTGGCGGTGGTGCTCGAGGATCACATCCGCAGCCATCTGGTCGACGCGGACGATACGCACGCGGACGAAGGCGGCGCGACCGAGCAGCTTGTCGCGGTCGTCCGAAGCTACTTCAAGTGATCGGGGGCCGGGTGAGCGATTTCAGAAATGCCGCGTTCGGCGCGGGTCACGATCACATCTTTCTCGGCGCCGCGCACGAGCGGAACGAGCGCAGGACATGGGCCGTCATCGCGCTGTGCGCGGCGATGATGGTGGCGGAGATCGTCGGCGGGTCGCTGTTCGGCTCGCTCGCGCTCGTCGCCGACGGGCTGCACATGTCGACGCACGCGGGCGCGATGCTGATCGCCGCGCTCGCGTACACCTACGCGCGCCGGCACGCGCGCGATCCGCGCTTCGTGTTCGGCACCGGCAAGCTCGGCGATCTGGCTGGCTTTACGAGTGCGATCGTGCTCGCGATGATCGCGCTGCTGATCGGCTACGAGGCTGTCGTCCGCCTGCTGTCGCCGGTGCCGATCCATTTCGGCGAGGCGATTCCGATCGCGGTGGTCGGGCTGATCGTCAATATCGTGAGCGCGTGGTTGTTGAGCGGCGATCATCATCACGGGCACGATCATCACGGTCATCACCACCACGAACACCACCACGAACACGAACACGAGCACGCGCACGCGCACGCGCACGACGCCCACACGCCCTCCGTCGCCGCGACACGCGACCACAATCTGCGCTCCGCCTACATCCACGTGATCGCCGACGCCGCCGTTTCGCTGTTGACGATCGTCGGGCTGCTGCTCGCGCGCGCATTCGGCTGGATCTGGATGGACCCGCTCGCCGGCATCGTGGGCGCGCTCGTGATCGCGAACTGGTCGTACGGGCTGATGCGCGACACCGGCGGCGTCCTGCTCGACATGAATGCCGACCGCCGCTTGACGGAACGCGTGCGGCACGCGCTCGAGCACGATGGCGATACGGTCGCCGATCTGCACGTATGGCGTGTGGGGCCTGGTCACATGAGCGCGATCGTCTCCGTGACGACCGACGATCCGACGCGCGATGCGCGCTTCTATCACGGCCTGCTGCGGCACATCGGCGGCCTGTCGCACGTGACCGTCGAAGTGCTGCCGGCCGCGGCGGGGCAATGAGGATGGCAGTCCGATCGCCTTGCGTCGAAGTCTGCACGTTCGACGGCCGCACCGGCTACTGCATAGCCTGCCTGCGCACGCGCGACGAAGCGCGCGAGTGGAAGAAGATGACCGACCATCGTCGTCACCGGATCGTCAACGACCGCGCGCGTCGGCAGGCGAAGCTCGCGCGCGCCGCGTCGGACTGACGCGCGCGCTCGAACCGCGGCCGAGCGAGCGTATATAGCCGTCCGATTGCGTTCGCGCCAGCCGCCGGGCATGCTGTCACGCACGCATGCGGCCGCACACCGCGGCCGCGCGCCACCACCACGACCAACGATGACGACCTCGCCGCCGACGGCCGCCAAACCCGCGATTCCGCGCACCGTATGGGCGCTGGGTTTCGTGAGCCTCTGCATGGATCTTTCGTCGGAGCTGATCCACGCGCTGCTGCCGATCTACCTCGTGTCGACGATGGGGATGAGCGTCGCGGCGCTCGGCGTGCTCGAAGGCGCGGCGGAGGCGACCGCGATGATCGTCAAGGTGTTCTCCGGCGCGATCAGCGACTGGCTCGGACGGCGCAAGGGCCTGCTGCTGGTCGGCTACGGTCTCGCGGCGCTGACCAAGCCGCTGTTTCCGCTCGCGACGACGCCCACGCTCGTCGTGACCGCACGTCTGCTCGATCGCGTCGGCAAGGGGATTCGCGGCGCGCCGCGCGACGCGCTGGTGGCCGACGTCGCGCCGCCGGAGATCCGCGGCGCATGTTTCGGTCTGCGGCAGTCGATGGATACGGTCGGCGCATTCGTCGGACCGATGCTCGCGATCGCGCTGATGTTCTGGTTCGGCGACCGCATCCGCACCGTGCTGTGGTTTGCCGTCGTCCCGGCGTTTGCCGCCATCGCGCTGATCGTGTTCGGCGTACGCGAGCCCGAGCGCGCGACCGCGCCGCGCGGCTTCCGCTCGCCGCTGCACTGGCGGGCACTCGCCGATTTCCCGCGCGCGTACTGGCTCGTCGTCGCGGTCGGCGCGACCTTCACGCTCGCGCGCTTCAGCGAGGCGTTCCTCGTGCTGCGCGCGCAGCAAACCGCACTCGATATCGCCTGGATACCGGCCGTGATGGTCGCGATGAGCGTCGCCTATTCGCTGTCCGCATGGCCGGTCGGCGTGCTGTCCGATCGACTCGACCGGCGCGTGCTGCTGGCTGTCGGCATGGCGCTGCTGATCGGCGCCGACCTGCTGCTCGCGTTCGGCACGTCGACGGTCCTCATGTTCGCCGGCGTTGCGTTGTGGGGCCTGCATATGGGGTTCACGCAGGGCATTCTCGCCGCGATGGTGTCCGAAACGTCGCCGGACACGTTGCGCGGCACCGCATTCGGCGTGTTCAACCTGATCTGCGGCGTATGCATGCTGGTCGCGAGCAGCATCGCCGGCGTGCTGTGGGCGCGCTTCGGCGCGTCGACGACCTTCGTCGCGGGCGCCGTGCTGGTCGCCGTGCCGCTGCTGCTGTGCCGGTTCATCCCGAAGCCGGCACGATCCGATAGTTGAGCAGGGGAATACGTGCCGCCGTCCGTGGCGGCCGCATGCTTGCACCGCACAAAAAAACGCGAGACCGACGCGTATGTGCGTCGGTCTCGCGATCCGCGCCGTTTCCCTATCCGGCTGCGTCGTGTAAAGAATCCATGGCGAGGTCTGCGTCGCGCGCAGGCGCGCACGACCGCAGCGCGCTGCCGGGCGTCATATCCGACCGAGCAGCACCAGCACCACGACGATGATGACGATCAGCCCGAGCGTGCCCGATGGCCAATAGCCCCAGCTTCGGCTATGCGGCCACGTCGGAAATGCGCCGATGAGCAGCAGAATCAGTATCACGATAACGATGGTACCGAGCATTGCACCCCTCCTGGACGAGTTCGAAATAACGGTTTCCGACGCCGCAATTCCTGTGCCGCGACGCCGACTCGCGCGCGCACCGGTCGCCGCATGCCTGCGCTGAATTCATGAGATGAATAGTCGTCGATTCAGAAAATAAATTTCAAAAATGCAGACCGGCTCGCTATGCTGGGCCTTCCATTTCGATCCGGCGGGCATGCGATGGCGGAACTGTATCTGGTGCGGCACGGGCAGGCGTCGTTCGGCACCGACGACTACGACAGGCTGTCCGACGTCGGCGTGCAGCAGGGCGTATGGCTCGGCGAATACTTCGCGCGCGCGCATGCGCCGTTCGACCGCGTGATCTGCGGGACGATGACGCGGCATGTGCAGACGGTCGACGCGATCCTGCGCGGCATGGGGCGCGACGACGTGCCGGTCGAGCGCCATCCGGGCCTGAACGAGTACGACTTCCACGGCCTGTTCGCGGCGGCGGCCAGCGACTACCCGGAGATCGCGCGGCTGGCGGCCGGCTCGATGCACGAGCATTTCCGCGCGCTGAAGCAGGTGCTGCAGCTGTGGACGGAAGACCGGCTCGGCCCGGCGGCGCCGGAAAGCTGGGCGCACTTCCAGCAACGCGTGGCCGATGCGCGCGCGGCGATCCGGCAGTCGGGCGGCAAGCGCGTGCTCGCGGTCAGTTCGGGCGGGCCGATCGCGGTCACGATCCAGCAGGTGCTGGCGGCGCCGCCCGCGAGCGCGATCGCGCTGAACCTGCAGATCCGCAACAGCAGTCTTTCGCAGTTTTTCTTCAACGCCGAAGCGTTCCATCTGGCGTCGTTCAACGGGATCCCGCATCTGGAGGACCCGGAGCGACAGTCGTTCCGGACCTACGGCTGATCCGAACACGCACTCACGAACGATCGCGACGATGACGAACACCACCCAGCAACTCGACGTTGGCCGCCTTGCGCGTTATCTCGAACAGCATGTGCCGGGCTTCGAAGGGCCAGTCGAAGCGGAGAAGTTTGCCGGCGGCCAGTCGAACCCGACCTTTCTGCTGACCGCGAAGAGCGGCCGCTACGTGCTGCGCCGGCAGCCGCCGGGCGAACTGCTGAAGTCCGCGCACGCGGTCGACCGCGAGTTCCGCGTGCTGAGCGCGCTGTCGCGTACCGCGGTGCCGGTCGCGCGGCCGTATCACCTGTGCGAGGACCGCGACGTGATCGGCAGCCTGTTCTACGTGATGAGCTACGAGGACGGCCGCATCTTCTGGAATCCGGCGCTGCCGGAACTGCCGCAGGCCGATCGCGCGACCTGCTACGACGCGGTGCTGCGGACGATGGCCGCGCTGCACGACGTCGACGTCGACGCGGTCGGCCTCGGCGACTACGGCCGCCCCGGCAACTATTTCGAACGCCAGATCGGCGTGTGGACGAAGCAGTATCGCGCGGCGGAAACGGAGCGCCTCGACGCGATGGAGACGCTGATCGACTGGCTGCCGCGCGCGTGCCCGGACGATACCGGCCGCCCTGCGCTCGTCCACGGCGATTTCCGGCTCGACAACCTGATGTTCGAGCGCGACGACTATCGCGTGAAGGCCGTGCTCGATTGGGAACTGTCGACGCTCGGCAATCCGCTCGCCGATCTCGCGTATTTCTGCATGTGCCTGCGTCTGCCGGCGGACGGCCATATTCCGGGGCTCGCGGGCCAGGACCGCGCGGCGCTCGGCGTGCCGGACGAAGCGCAGATCGTCGCGCGCTACTGCGCGCTGCGCGGTATCGAGCCGATCCGCGACTGGCACTTCTATCTGGCGTTCAGCTTCTTCCGGCTCGCGGCCATCGCGCAGGGCGTGAAGGCGCGCGCGCTGCAGGGCAACGCGTCGAACGAGCAGGCGCTGCGCGTCGGGGCGATGGCGGGGCGGCTCGCGGAACAGGCGGTCCGCGTGATCGACGCGCATCGCTGAGCCGCGCAACGACCTGACGACATTCAATGGAGGAGCAAAAGACATGGCAACGAACCTGTTCGACCTGACCGGCAAGATCGCGCTGGTGACCGGCGCAAGCCGCGGCATCGGTGAGGAAATCGCGAAGCTGCTCGCGCAGCAGGGCGCGCACGTGATCGTATCGAGCCGCAAGCTCGACGACTGTCGGGCGGTGGCCGACGCGATCGTCGCGGCGGGCGGCCGTGCGGAGGCGCTCGCGTGTCACGTCGGACGGATGGAGGACATCGCCGCGACGTTCGAGCAGATCCGCAACAAGCACGGCCGTCTCGACATCCTCGTGAACAACGCCGCGGCGAACCCGTATTTCGGGCACATCCTCGATACCGATCTCGCCGCATACGAGAAGACGGTCGACGTGAACGTCCGCGGCTACTTCTTCATGTCGGTCGAGGCCGGCAAGATGATGAAGGCGCAGGGCGGCGGTGCGATCGTCAACACGGCGTCGGTGAACGCACTGCAGCCGGGCGACCGGCAGGGCATCTACTCGATCACGAAGGCCGCGGTCGTCAACATGACGAAGGCGTTCGCGAAGGAATGCGGGCCGTTCGGCATCCGCGTCAACGCGCTGCTGCCGGGGCTGACGAAAACGAAGTTCGCCGGCGCGCTGTTCGAGGACAAGGACATCTACGAGACGTGGAAAGCGAAGATCCCGCTGCGCCGCCACGCGGAGCCGCGCGAAATGGCGGGCACCGTGCTGTATCTGGTGTCCGACGCGGCGAGCTATACGAACGGCGAGTGCATCGTCGTCGACGGCGGGCTGACGATCTGAGCGCGCGATGAAGATCGACAGCTATGCCGGCCAGGCGGTGATGATCACCGGCGCCGCGAGCGGTTTCGGCGCGCGGCTTGCGAGCGAACTGGCCGCGATGGGCGCGCGGCTCGCGCTCGGCGATCTGAACGCGGACGCGCTCGAGCGCGTGGCCGCGCCGCTGCGCGCGGGCGGCGCGGACGTGATCGCGCAGCGCTGCGACGTGCGCATCGAAGCCGACGTCGCCGCGCTCGTGCAAGCGTCGGTCGCCCGCTGCGGGCGGCTCGACGTCGGCGTGAACAACGCCGGCATCGCGCCGCCGATGCAGGCGCTGATCGACACCGACGAAGCCGATCTCGACCTGAGCTTCGCGGTCAACGCGAAAGGCGTGTTCTTCGGGATGAAGCACCAGATCCGGCAGATGCTCGCGCAGCGCGAAGGCGTGATCCTGAACGTCGCGTCGATGGCCGGGCTCGGCGGCGCGCCGAAGCTCGCCGCCTACGCGGCGTCGAAGCACGCGGTGATCGGCCTGACGAAAACGGCCGCGATCGAATATGCGCGGCACGGGATCCGCGTGAACGCGATCTGCCCGTTCTACAGCACGACGCCGATGGTCACCGACAGCGATATCGGCGACCGGCAGGACTTTCTCGCACAGGGCTCGCCGATGAAGCGGCTCGGCCGGCCCGAAGAAATCGTCGCGACGATGCTGTCGCTGTGTGCGAAGGAAAACACCTATCTGACCGGGCAGGCCGTCGCCGTCGACGGCGGTGTCTCGGCCTTCTGAACCGAACGCAACACGGAATCTCGAGGAGTCGATCATGGACTTTGGCTACACCCCGAAAGTGGAAGAACTGCGCGAACGCGTGCGCGCATTCATGGACGCGCACATCGTGCCGCGCATTCGTCAATGGCACGACGAAGTGCATGCGGGGCAGTATCCGGTGTCGTTCATGGAAGACCTGAAGGCGCGCGCGAAGGCCGAAGGGCTGTGGAACCTGTTCCTGCCGCATCTGAAGGACGACGAACCGGGCACGCGCCTGACGAACCTCGAGTACGCGCCGCTCGCGGAAATCATGGGGCGCGTCGGCTGGGCGTCCGAGGTGTTCAACTGCAATGCGCCGGACACCGGCAACATGGAGCTGCTGCACATGTTCGCGACGCCCGAGCAGCGCGAGCAATGGCTGCTGCCGCTGCTGCGCGGCGAGATCCGCTCGGCGTTCGCGATGACGGAGCCCGACGTCGCGTCGTCCGATGCGACGAACATCACGACGCGCATCGTGCGCGACGGCGACGACTACGTGATCAACGGCCGCAAGTGGTTCATCACGAACGCCGCGCATCCGAACTGCAAGATCTTCATCGTGATGGGCAAGACCGATCCTGCGGCCGAATCGCATCGCCAGCAGAGCATGATCCTCGTGCCGCGCGATACGCCGGGCGTGACGGTCGTACGCAACATCACGGTCGTCAATCACTACGCGCCGGAAGGGCATTGCGAGATCACGTTCGACGACGTGCGCGTGCCCGCGCGCAACCTGCTCGGCGAAGAGGGCAGCGGCTTCGCGCTCGCGCAGGCGCGGCTCGGGCCGGGTCGCATCCATCACTGCATGCGCTCGATCGGCGCGGCCGAGCTCGCGCTCGAACTGATGATCGACCGCGCGCAGGCGCGCGAAGCGTTCGGCAAGCCGCTGAACCGGCACGGCACGGTCGGCGAGTGGATCGCGCGTTCGCGCATCGAGATCGATCAGGCGCGGCTGCTCGTGCTGAAGGCCGCGTGGATGATCGACAAGGTCGGCGCGAAGGCCGCGCGCAAGGAGATCTCGATGATCAAGGCGCTCGTGCCGACCGTCCATACGAACGTGTGCGACCGCGCGATGCAGCTGTTCGGCGCGGCCGGGCTGAGCCCCGACACGCCGCTCGCCGATCACTGGACGTGGGGCCGAGCGCTGCGCTTCGCGGACGGTCCGGACGAAGTGCACCTGCAGTCGATCGCGCGGATGGAGATCAAGCAGGCGGTGCCCGGCGCGAGCGCGCCGTACCTGACGCCGCCGCCGCGCGGCTGAGCGTTGCAGGCGGTGCCGCGCACGTCGGCGCCGCCGCGGGAGCGAACATGGACGAACGGGCGGCGCGCGCCGTAAGATGCCGGCGAGGAGGCTTCGCGATGCGCCTATCGAAGATTGATCTGAACCTGTTCGTCGTATTCGACGCGATCTACAACAAGCGCAACCTGACGCGTGCGGCCGAACTGCTGAACCTCACGCAGCCTGCCGTCAGCAATGCGCTCGCGCGCATGCGCAAGACGCTGAACGATCCGCTGTTCGTCAGCACGCCGGCCGGAATGATGCCGACGCCGTTCGCGGAGAACATCGTCGGGCGCGTGCGCGAGGCGTTGCAGCTGCTCGATTCGAGCGTGCATGAAGGCGACGTGTTCGATCCGGCGTCGTCGGAGCGCGTGTTCCGGCTGAGCATGAGCGATCTGACCGAAGCGCTGCTGCTGCCCGCGCTCGGCGAACTGCTGCAGCGGCAGGCGCCCGGCATGCACGTGCGCAGCTATACGATGGATCGCCGCGAAATCGCGACGGCGCTCGCGAACGGCACCGTCGACATCGCGATCGACGCGCCGCTGCTCGGCGATCCGCATCTGCATCAGGCGCCGCTCGTGCGCGACCGCTATGCGTGCATGATCCGCGACGGTCATCCGTTCAAGGGCGACACGCTGACGATGGACGACTATCTCGCGATGGGGCACATCCACGTGTCGAGCCGCCGCAAGGGCAGCGGGCACGTCGATGCGGAGCTGACGCGGCTCGGGCTGCGCCGGAACATCCAGATGCGTGTGCAGCACTACATGGTCGCGCCGCTGATCGCGATGCGCGGCGATCTCGCGCTGACCGCGCCGCTGCGGCTGCTGCAGCGCTATCCGGCGCGCATTCTCGAACTGCCGTTCGAGATGCCGGGCCTCGAATACTTCTGCTACTGGCATCGCAGCGCGGATCAGGATCAGGCGAACCGGTGGCTGCGCGAGCGGCTCGCGGAGTTGATGCGCGATATGGGGTGACAGGCGCGCTTACAGAACCGACATCGATTCGGTGAGGTTCTGCTTCATGTAGTCGAGGAAGCGCTTCTGGAACAACATCGTGTGTTCGTGCGCGGCTTTTTCGGCGGCGTCTGCGTCGCGGCGCGCAATCGCGTCGATTAGTTCGTCGTGGTCGCGGCCGAGCTTCGCGGCCGTCGGCGAACTCACGGTGAAATCGAAATGCAGATGAAGCAGGCGCTGCCCTTCGCCGAGCAGGCGTTCGTAGTAGCCGACGAAATACGGATTGTTGGCGGCATGCGCGATCGCCATGTGGAGCGCCTTGTTGGTCTCCGACATCGCCTGGAAATCGCCGCTCGCGACGGCCTCCATGTAAACGTCGTCCGCCTTGCGGATTTTCGCGAGGTCCGCATCGGTGCGCTGCGTGGCCGCGAGTCGCGTCACCGCGCGCTGGATCAGGTCGAGCGCCGAGATGTACTTCGGAAATTCCTCGATCTCGAACGGCGTGACGAGCGTGGTCCGGTTCGGCAGGATCGTGACGAGCCCTTCGCTGCTCAGCCGTGCGATCGCGTCGCGCACCGGCGAGCGCGACAGCCCGAACTGCGCGGCCAGCGAGATTTCGTCGAGCTGCACGCCGGGTTTCAGCTTGAGCGTCAGGATCTGTTTGCGCAATTCCTCATACACATACCGCCCGCCGTGCCGGCGACCGCCACCTTCCGATTCAGGAGCCTCTTTGCTCATCACGCCACCCTTCATGTCATCGGCCCGGATCGCCGAGCGCGCTCGCGAGTTTAGCATCGCGGCCTCACGCGCCTGACGTCGCCGAAGAGCCGAAGCCGTCGCCCCACGTATCGCTGAGCAAGAATCCCGCGGCGAGCGGATCGTCCGGGTCGACGCCGAGCTGCTGGAACCCGAACACCCACGCGCGGCCGGTGACGCGCGGCAGCACGGCCGGCCGGCCGCCGACCTCGGTCGTGCCGAGCATCTCGACGCGGAATTCGCCGCCGATCGTCGAACGCGAGGTCAGGCAGTCGCCCACGTGCACGCGCCCGCGCGCGGCCAGCGTCGCGAGGTTGGCCGAGCTGCCGGTGCCGCACGGCGAGCGGTCGACGCGGCCGGGCGGTAGGGTCGTGCAGGTCTGGTAGACGGTGTCGTCGACGCGGTGGCGGAACATCACGTACGCGACCTCGTTGATCTCGGGGTACAGCGGATGCTGCACGCTCACCTGGCGGTTGATGATCTCCCTGAGTCGCACGCCGTGCGTCGCGAGTTGCCGCGCGTTGTCCGGCGCGATCGAGAGCCCGATTCGGTCGACATCGACAAGCGCGTAGTACACGCCGCCGAACGCAATATCGACCGGGAGCGTGCCGAATTCCGGCGTGTGCACGTCGACGTCGAGCTGTTCGACGAACGACGGCACCATGTCGAGCGAGACGCCCACGCAGCGGCCGTCGCGGCAGGTGGCTCGCGCAGTGACGAGCCCGGCCGGCGTGTCGAGTACGACGGTGGTTTCAGGTTCCTGCATCGGCACCATGCCGAGTTCGAGCAGCGCGGTAACGACGCAGATGCAGTTACTGCCCGACATCGGATGGGCCTTGTCGGCCTGCAGCACGATGAATCCGGCATGCGCTTCGGGTCGCGTCGGCGGCAGCAGCAGGTTCACCGACATCTGCAGGCAGCCGCGCGGTTCGAGCACGACAAGGCGCCGCAGGCTGTCGTCGGTCTCGTTCAGGTAGTTCATCTTCTCGAGCATGGTCTGGCCCGGAATGTCGAGCACCCCGCCCGTGATGACCTTGCCGATCTCGCCTTCGCAATGCACGTCGACGAGTTGCAGCGTTTTCTTCCAGCGCATGATCGCTTCACCTTACTTGATGTACCAGCCCCACGGCGTGTCGCTGTCGTAGCGCGTGATCTGCTTGATTTCGAGGTAATTGTTGAGGCCCCACTCGCCGAGCTCGCGCCCGATCCCGCTCTGCTTGTAGCCGCCCCACGGCGCTTCCGTGAAGGTCGGCTGCGAGCAGTTGATCCACACGATGCCCGCGCGCAGCGCGCGAGCGACACGGTCGCAGCGCGACAGGTCGGCCGACATGACCGCCGCCGCGAGGCCGAAGCGCGAATCGTTGGCTGAGCGGATCGCCTCGTCCTCGGTGTCGAACGGCCTCACGCAGACGACCGGGCCGAAAATCTCCTCTCGCCAGATCCAGCTGTCTTCCGGCACGTCAGCGAACACGGTCGGCTCAATGAAGTAGCCGCGTTCGAGATGCGCGGGCCGGCCGCCGCCCGTCACGAGCCGTGCGCCTTCTTCGCGGCCGCGCGCGATCGCCTCGCGTACCTTGTCGTACTGCCCGCGGCTGACCAGCGGGCCGAGCAGTACGCCATCGTCGCGGCCGTTGCCGATCCTGATTTTGCGCGCTTCCTGCGCAAGCCGCTCGATCAGCGGCGCGTACAGCCGGCGCTGTACCAATACGCGGGACGTCGCGGAGCACACCTCGCCCTGGTTCCAGAAGATGCCGAACAGGATCCATTCGACGGCCGCTTCGAGGTTGCTGTCGTCGAATACGATGAACGGCGACTTGCCGCCCAGTTCGAGGCTCACGTTCTTGATGTCGCGCGCGGCCGCCTGCATGATGCGGCTGCCGGTCGGCACGCTGCCGGTGAAGGCCAGCTTGTCGATGCCCGGATGCTCGGCAAGCGGCGCGCCGGCGTCGGCGCCGAGGCCCGTCACGACGTTCAGCACGCCGGGCGGCAGGCCGGCCGCGTCTGCGATGCGGGCGAGTTCCAGTGCAGTCAGCGGCGTCAGCTCCGACGGCTTCAGTACCATCGTGCAGCCGGCCGCGAGTGCCGGCGCGACTTTCCATGCCGCCATCAGCAGCGGGAAATTCCACGGGATGATCGCGCCGGCGACGCCGATCGGCTCTTTCCGGACGACCGAGCTGAAGCGCGAGTCCGGCAGCGTCACCGGCGCTTCGACGTGGCTGTCGAGCTGTTCGGCCAGCCCCGCATAGAAATCGAAGCAGCCGGCGGCGTCGCCGAGATCCCACATCGCTTCGGGCAGCGGCTTGCCGTTGTCGCGCACTTCGAGTTCGGCCAGCTCCGGCAGCCGGTCGCGGATGTGTTGCGCGATCGCGCGCAGCACGACGGCGCGCTCGGCGCCGGTCATGCGCGGCCACGGGCCCTCGTCGAATGCGCGGCGCGCCGCGGCGACGGCGAGCCCGATGTCTTCGGCCGTGCCGGCCGCGACCGGCGCGATCACCGTTTCGTCGCTCGGGTCGATCGTGTCGAAGCTGCGTCCGCGCGCGGGCGCCACCCAGCGGCCGTCGATGAAGAGTCGTTGGTAGGAATTCATGAATGATCTCGAGCGTCAGGGAAATTCAAGCGAAGCGATAGGCGCTGAACGGCGCCAGGTTCTGGCGTGTCGGCCGGCCGGCAGCGAGGTCGGCGATCAGGCGGCCGGTCGTCGCGCCGAGCGTGAGGCCCAGTTGGCCGTGGCCGAACGCCATGTACGCATTCGGCAGCCGCTTCGAGCGGTCGATGATCGGCTTGGTGTCCGGCAGGAACGGCCGGTAGCCGACGCCGTACTCGACGCGCGCCGTCCGCAGTTCGGGCAGGATGCGTTTAGCTTTTTCCAGAATGATGTCGGCGCGCCTGAAGTTCGGCTGCGCGTTGCGGCCGGCGAATTCGATCGTGCCGCCGATCTGCAGCCCGCGTGTCATGGGGCTGAAGCAGAAGCCGCCGTCCGCGTAGATCACGGAGTGCCGGAACGCGACGCCCGGATCGGCGAGCAGCGCCTGATAGCCGGCAATGCCTTCGAGCGGCACGCGCACGCCGAGCGCGCCGAAGAATTGCCGCGAACCGGTGCCCGCCGCGACGACTACGTGAGCGGCCGCAATATGCTCGCCGCTGGTCAGCATCACACCGGTCGCGCGTCCTTCGGCTTCGTCGATGCGCGCGGCGTTCGCACGAATGCGGCGGCCGCCTTGCGCCTCGAAACTGGCGGTGAGCGCCGCGATGAAACCTTCGGTGTCGTTGACGGCGCGCCATTCCGGAAACAGCAGCCCGTGCCGGAAGCGGCCTGCGAGCGCCGGCTCCAGGTCGCCGATTTCCGTGGCCGTCAGCCGTTGCGACTGGAAGCCGAGCGACTGACGCAACTCGAGATGCGGTTGCTCGTGCGCGATGCCGGCCGGATCGTCGAAGACTTCGAGCACCGGGTGCTGGCCCAGCAGCGCGGAGTCGCCGCATGCGTCGAGCAGCGGCGCGTAGTCCGTGTAGACGTCGTGCGTGAGCGTGGCCATCGCCTGCGCGATCGACACGATTTTCGCGTGCCGAGCCGACGCGACGAAACGGAAGAACCACGGCAGGATGCCGGGCAGCGCGCCGGGCCGCAGCGCGAGCGGCCCGCTCTGATCCAGCAGCCAGCCCGGCACCTTCTTCAGAATGCCGGGCTTCGACAAAGGGATGATTTCGCTGACGGCCATCTGGCCGCAGCTCCATTTCGCGGTGCTGTCGCCGGGCGCGGCCGGATCGATCAGCGTGACCGCATGGCCGTCGCGCTGCAGATAGAGTGCGCAGCAGACGCCGACGATGCCGCCGCCGATTACGACGGCCGTTTCGCTGCGTGCAGCGCCGGGCGACACACCGGCATGCGGTTCGGGCATTGCGTTCAATTGACGAACTCCTGCAGGCTGAAACCCAGCGCATACGGTTGGGACGGATCGACGCGGTATTGTGCGTGCCCTGTGACCCAGGCGCGTCCCTCGATGCTCGGCAGCACCGCATCGACGCCGCTCTCGAGGCGCACCGTCGATTCGACGCGGCCGATGAAGCGGCTGCCGATCAGGCTCTCGTGACAGTACGTTTCGCCTTCTTTCAGCCAGCCGCGCGCGAAACGCTGTGCGACGCGTGCAGAGCTGCCGGTGCCGCACGGCGAGCGATCAACGAGGCTGTCGCCGGCGATCACCACCGCGCGCCCGTGTGCGTCGTCCGCGATAGGCTTGCCCGTCCACATGCAATGCCGCACGCCGCGAATCGCAGGATTGTCGGGATGCACGACGTCGAGCGCCGCGTTCACCGCGCGCTGCACGTCGCGGCCCCACGCCAGCAATTCGTCCGGCGTGAAGTGCTCGCAGCCGGGGAAGTTCGGCTGAACTTCGACGATCGGATAGAAATTGCCGCCATACGCGATATCGACGGCCAGCGTGCCGAGCGCGGGAATCGCGATCTCGACGTCGCGCTTTAGCAGGAAGCTCGGCACGTTCGTGAAGCGGACCGACGTCACGCGTTCGCCGTGGGTCTCGTAGCGCGCGACGATCTGTCCGGCCGGTACGTCGACCGTCACCGTGCCCGGCCGCTTCGGCACGACGAGGCGCTCCTCGATCGCGAACGCGATCGAGCCGATTGTCGCGTGACCGCACATCGGCAGGCAGCCGGACGTCTCGATGAACAGCAAGCTGAAATCGGCGTTGTCGCTGACCGGTGGATAAAAGATCGTGCCCGACATATGCGCATGGCCGCGCGGTTCCAGCATCAGCGTGCGGCGCACCCAGTCGTGATGCGCCACGAAATCCTCGCGGCGCGCGTTCATCGTCGCGCCCTGCAACGTTGGCGCGCCGTCGATCACCATGCGCACGGGCATGCCCTCGGTATGGCCTTCGATACAGGTAAAGCCGTGAATCGTCATGTTGAGGTTCCTCGGTCGGCGCACCGGCGCCACGCGGCGCCGGTGCGCGTCATGGGATTACGCCTGCGACGCTTCGAAGATCGCGCGGAACTCGGCCTTCTCCTGGTCGGTCAGCGGCTGCAGCGGCATGCGCGCATTGCCGACCTTGAAGCCCGCCAGTTCGCAGCCGTACTTGACCTTCTGGATAAACTTGCCCGACTCCATGCTCGCCATCACCGGGAACAGCGCGCGCATCACGTTCTGCGCGCCTGCGATGTCGCCGGCCGAGAATTTGTCGTAGAAGCTCACGACCTGCTTCGCGAAGCAGTTCGCGGGCCCGCAGATCCAGCTCGTCGCGCCCCACAGGAAGAAGTCGAGCGCCTGATCGTCCGAGCCGCACGACAGCTGATAGTGATCCTTGTACTTGCCGCCGATCTCGATCGCGCGCAACAGGTTGCCGCTGCTTTCCTTGATGCCGATCACGCGCGGATGATCCTTGAACGCGTCGAGCACGCCGAAGCCGACTTCGACGTTGGTGCGGACCGGATAGTTGTACAGGATCACGTTGACGTCGGTCACAGCGGCGAGAATCGCGTCGTAGTGGCCGATCAGTTCCTGCTGCGACGGCAGCGCATAGTACGGCGGCGCGATGAGGATGTTGGTGTAGCCGGCGTCGCGCGCTTGCCGTACCTGCTCGATCACTTCGCGCGTGCACGAGCCGTTCGCGCCGACCACGAGTTCGCCGCGCTGGCCGACCACTTCGCGCACGGTTTTCATTACCGCGCGCCGCTCATCGTTGGTCAGCGCGTAGTATTCGCCGGTCGAGCCGAGCGGGACGAAGCCGCTGACGCCCGCGGCGAGTTGAAATTCGAGGATCGACGCCAGCGTGTCGTGATCGACCGCGCCCGATGCGTCGAACGGCGTGACCAGCGCGGGCAGAATGCCTTTCAGTTGCATGAGATTTCTCCGGCTTGATGAGAGCGTTGTGAGTTAATAGGCGTAGCGCCTGAGCATCCTGGACTCCACTACGCCGACCAGGCGGGTCAGCGGAAAGGCGACGAGGAAATAGATGACGGCCACCGTCGTCAGGAATTCGACGGGGCGCGCCGTGCTGTTCGATACGTTCTGGCCGACGAACATCAGATCGGCGATGCCGACCGACGAAATCAGCGCGCTTTCCTTGAACAGGCTCACGACGTTCGACAGCAGCGGCGGGATCGCGCGCAGCAGCGCCTGCGGAAAGATCACGTAGACGATCTTCACGTGCGGCGACAGGCTGAGCGCAATGCACGCGTCGTGCTGTTCGCCGGCGATCGATTTCAGCGAGCCGCGAAACGTTTCGCTGGTGATCGCGGCCATGTAGAGCGTGAGCGAGATCAACACCGACAGGTACGGCGGAATCGGCAGCCGCAGCACGACCGGGAAGCAGAAGAACACCCAGAACAGCTGGATCAGCAGCGGCGTGCCGCGGAAGAATTCGACATACGCGGCGACCGGGCCGCGCAGCCAGCGCGACGGCGACATCCGCAGCAGGCTCAGCACGAAGCCGAGCAGACTGCCGACGATCGCGCAGGTCGCGGTGTACGCGAGCGTCAATCCCAGGCCTTTCACCAGGACCCACCAGTACGGCCAGACGACGGAGAAATCGAGATTCACGGCAGGCTCCTCAGCGTTGGACGGCGGCGTCCTGACGGCGCTCGATCACGTGGACGAGCCTGGCGATCGGCAGCGACAGCGCGAAATACACGAGCGCGACCACCGAATACGTTTCGAGCGGACGATAGGCTTGCGTCGCGAGGCTCTTGGCGACGTACATCAGATCGGCCACGGCGACGATCGCGACGAGCGCGCTTTGCTGCAGGCTGCCGATGCCGTTGGTCAGCAGGACCGGCATCGCGTTGCGCAGCGCCTGCGGCAGCACGACGAATATCGTGCGCTGCCACGGCCGCAGGCCAAGCGCGACGGCCGCATCGAGATGCTCTTTCGGCACGGCCTGCACGCCGGCGCGATACGCTTCGGCATTGAAGGCGGTCAGGTTCAGCCCGAGCGCGAGCACGCCCATCGCGATCGGATCGATGAACACGTCGACCATCATCGGGATGCAGTAGAAGAACCAGATGATCTGCAGCAGGGCCGGCGTGCAGCGGAAGAATTCGATGAACAGCTGTGCCGGCCAGCGCACGAACACCCAGCGGCTCATCGCGAACAGGCACAGCACGAACCCGAGCACCAGGCCCATCGCGTTCGCGGCGACGGCCAGCACGACCGTGACCTTGAGGCCGTCGAGCAGCGCACCGACGCTGCCGGCGAGGAAGCTGAAGTCGAAGTGATAGTTCATGGCTTCGGCCTCAGTCGAGATGCAGCACTTTCTCGAGGAATTCGCGCGTGCGCGCTTCCTTCGGACATTTGAAGATCTCCGACGGCGCGCCTTGCTCGACGATCTTGCCGTTGGCACAGAACACGACGCGCGTCGCGATATCGCGCGCGAAATGCATGTCGTGCGTGACGATGATCATCGCCATCTTCTGTTCGGCGAGCTTCAGCATCACGTTCTGGACTTCGACGACCATCTCCGGATCGAGCGCGGAGGTCACTTCGTCGAACAGCATCAGCTTCGGTTCGAGCATCAGTGCACGCGCGATCGCCACGCGCTGTTTCTGGCCACCGGACAGCTGGCTCGGATACGCGTGGAGCTTGCTTTCGAGGCCGAGGCGCGCGAGATACATGCGCGCGCGCTCCGTCGCGTCGGCCTTCGACATGCCGCCGACCCTGACCGGCGCGAGGATCAGATTGCCGAGCACCGATAGATGCGGAAACAGCGTGTAGTGCTGGAACACCATGCCGACCTGTTTCTGCAGCTTCGCGTCGATGCGCGGTGCGCCGCGGGTGCCGCCGCCGCGGATGTACGGCTGGCCGCGGAACGCGATCTCGCCGCGCTGGATGCCTTCGAGTCCCATCATCACGCGCAGCAACGAGCTTTTGCCGCTGCCGCTCGGCCCGATGATGACGAGCCGGTCGTCGGCGCGCATGTCGAGGCTCATGCCGTCCATGACGACGAGGTTCGGACCGTACGACTTGTGCACGTCGCGCAGGCGTACGAAGTCGGCGTCCGGTGCGGTTGCGGAGAAGCGCGCGGTCGAATGGGGATGCATGGCCGACCTGACGGCCATCGTTTGAGGCGACAACATGACAGTCTCTCCAGCGGCGCCCTGGCTCGGCGCTCGAAGTTCGAATCGGAAACAGCGAAGGGCGGCGCGCCGCGCGCGGCGGCGATGCGGGCGCTTACTTGCCCGTCGTCAGCATCGACTGCACGGACGTCTTGATCAGCCGGTCGATCGCGCCGGACTTCGTCTGCTGTGCGAGGTAGCTGTTGAGCGCGTCGATGTCCGCTTTCGGCGTGTCCTTGCGCAGGCCGAAGGCCACTTCTTGCTGGGCGAGCGGCGGCGTCGGATTGAAGCTTGCCGCCCAGTCCGGGTGCGCTTCCGTCAGCAGCATGTTGGTGATGTTCGCGTCGGCGAGCAGGTCGGCCCGCTTCGAGATCAGCGACAGGCGCGTCTCGTCGTTGCCGGGCAGCCGCATGATCCGCGCGCGCTTGAGCTCGGCCGAAATCGCCTTGTCCTGCGACGTGCCGGACATCACGGCGATCGTCAGGTCGGGCTTGTCGATATCCGCGAGCGTGCGCAGTGCCTTCGGCACGCGCGGATTGTTGCGGTTGTAGACGAACGACACGTTGTAGTCGGTCGCCGGCGCCGAGAAGGCGACGGCCTTTTCGCGCTCGGGCGTGTCGTTCAGCGCGAGCGACAGATCCCATTTGTCGGACTGCAGGCCGGCCACGATGTTGTCCCAGCTCGTATCCACGAATTCCACCTTGACCTTGAGCACGTTCTGTCCGAAATCGCGGCACAGATCGGAGAAGAAACCGCTGTAGTTGCCCGTTTTCGGATCGCGCATCACGTAGGGCGGCGCCACGGCGGCGCCGCAGCGCAGCACGCCGGCCTTCTTCACGCCGGCCCAGGCGTCGGGGCCGGCTGCGTGCGATGGCGTCGCGGCGAACAGCGATGTCGTCGCCAAGGCACACGCGACGAGTTGACGGGTGAAACGGGACAGTCGATTCATGGTGACCTCTCTGGACAGGGGTAAACCCGTAGGCGCGACACGCTCACCACACAATTATGTGTGTTTAATTGTGTGCAACGTTGCATGCATATTAGAAGGCCGAAATTCGACGTGTCAACGGGAACTTGTCCCGTAGGAAGGCGGGGTTTTCCCGGGGAGGTACCAGTGCGCGGGACGTCGGGCGGCGCGTAACGCGCCGGTGCGCGGTGCGGGCGAAGGCGGGTAGTGCCTTTGTGCGGAGGAAACCGCGGGCGATCGACGGAGGCGATCGATGGCCGCGCAGCGGAAGAGGAGGCGAAGGCCGAGGTGAAAGCGGAAGCGGCATGGCGGCGGCTTTGCCGCAAGCCGGATTCCGGTGTCGGCGAGCGCATACGCGCTCGCCACGACTAGTCGTCGAACCGATGCCCGCGCTTCACGTCCTTCAGCCAGTCCTTGACGTGGTCGAGATCCTCGAACGTCCGCAGTGCCACGTTCAGCTCGTGAATGCCGCGCTGCACGCTCGCGATGTCTCGCGCGAGCACGCGCATGACCGTATCGGGCGCGAGCTTGACCGACGACGCGATCCCGTACGTCCGCCGGAAATCGCCCTCGACGTGCCGGATTTCCTGATCGAGCTCGCGCAGCTGTTCCTCGAGGATGCCGTTGTAGCGCGCGAGCCGCTCTTCACCGAAGCTGTCGATCGCGTGCTGATCGATCTGCTCGATCTCGAGCTGCAGTTCGAGCAGTTGCAGCAGCTTGCCTTTCGCATAAGCGTCGTTGACACGCTGCATCAGCACGGTCTTGCGTTCCTGCTCGCGCGGATCCGTTTCACGATCGGGATGCAGCGCGCTGGCGAGCTTGCGATAGATCTCGCGGATCGACCGGCTCGATGCCGCCTGCTCGGCTTCGCGTTTCGCCTGCGCGGCGGATGGCCGCGGCGCTTTCCGGCGCTTGGCGCGCTGCGCTTCGCGGGCCGCGTGGCTGGCCATGTCGCGCTCGTACTGTTCGTCGAGGTCGGCCTGTATGCGTGCGGCGAGTTCGTCGGGCGACAGCGTGTCGAGGTCGTCGATCGGCTCGCCGCCGGGCGCCGGCTCCGGCTTCGCTTTCGCCGCCCGGCGAGCGGCCGTTGCGTCGCTGTCGATGCCGGAGGCACCGTGCCGGTTGTAGATGACGCTCAGCTGCGCGTCGTCGCTGACGTCGAGCAGATCGCGCGCCATGTCGGCGATCAACCCGGAAAGGATGCGTTGCTCGGCCTTGCTCAGTCCTTTTTTCAGAAACGCGTCGTCGAGCAAATGGACGAGCCTGATCCGCAGCGCGGTCGACGTCTGTTCGAGCGGCAGCAATCCGTCGACGAATTTCTTCTGGAACGCCGGCATCACGGCTTCCCACGCAGCGAGACGTTCGCGTCGCTTGTCGATCTGCTCGACGAGCGCATTGAAGGTCTTGCGGGCTTTCGACAGGCGGGTGCTTTCGTAACCGGGTGCGATGGCGACCGCGGTGCCGCGACGTGCGGTCATGATGGTGTCCTCCGGCTGCGGCGGAACGCGCAGCAAGCCGCTATTCTAGCCGGCCGGATGCGCGTTCATTCGAGAAACAGCTGCCCTTGCCCCGACACGACGCGTTCGAAATCGTCGCGCAGAAACGGCAGGATCGCATCGGCGACGGGCTGCAGCTGCCGGCTCACATAGAACGCGTAGTCGATCGGCGCGTGCGTCGCTTCGAGCGGCTCGGGCCCGGCCGTCGTCATCACGTAGCTGATCCACCCGCCGCGCTGATATTGAAGCGGCCGGCCGTTGGCCTGATTGAATTCGTCGGCGATCCGCGCCGCGCGCACGTGCGGCGGCACGTTGCGCTGATATTCGCGCAGCGGCCGACGCACGCGCTTCCGATAGACGAGCAGCGCGTCGAATTCGCCGGCGAGCGTGCGCTGCACGTAGTCGCGGATGAAGTCCCGATACGGCTCGCGCCGGAACACGCGACGATACAGCTCGCGCTGGAACTGCTGCGCGAGTGGCGTCCAGTCGGTACGGACCGTTTCGAGCCCTTTGAACACGAGGTCTTCGCTGCCGTCGGCCGCGGCCGCGAGCCCCGCATAGCGCTTCTTGCTGCCTTCTTCCGCGCCGCGCACGGTCGGCATCAGGAAGCGGCGGTAATGCCGTTCGTATTGCAGCTCGAGCGCGCTGTCGAGCCCGAAGCGTTCGCGCAGGTGCGTGCGCCACCAGCCGTTCACGTGCGCGACGAGTGCACGGCCCTTGCGCGCGGCCTCGTCGTCGTCGTGCGCGCGGCCGAGCCAGACGAAGGTCGAATCGGTATCGCCGTAGATCACGTCGAAGCCCTGCGCTTCGATCAGTTCGCGCGTGCGATGCATGATCTCGTGGCCGCGCATCGTGATCGACGACGCGAGACGCGGATCGAAGAACCGGCAGCCGGTCGAACCGAGCACGCCGTAGAACGAGTTCATGATGATCTTCAGCGCCTGCGAGAGCGGCGCGTTGCGCTGGCGCTTCGCGTCGTCGCGGCCTTCCCACACGCGCCGCACGATGTCGGGCAGACAGTGCGCCGTACGCGAGAAGCGCGCGCCGAGAAAGCCGGGCACCGACGCGTCGTCGTCCGGATGCGCGAGCCCTTCGATGAGTCCGACCGGATCGATCAGGAACGTGCGGATGATCGACGGATACAGGCTCTTGTAGTCGAAGACGAGCACCGAGTCGTACAGGCCGGGCCGCGAATCCATCACGAAGCCGCCGGGGCTGTTCTGCCCGGTCACGTCGCCGAGATTCGGCGCAACGTAGCCGAGCCGATGCATGCGCGGCAGATACAGGTGCGTGAACGCCGCGACCGAGCCGCCGGTGCGATCGGCCGCGAGCCCGGTGACGGTCGCGCGTTCGAGCGCGAACGACAGCAGGTCGGCCTTCGCGAAAATGCGCGTGACGAGCTCGCAGTCCTTCAGGTTGTAGCGCGCGAGCGCCGGCTTGTCGTGATCGAAGCGGCGCTGGATTTCGTCCATCCGCTGATACGGGTTATCGATCGACTTGCCTTCGCCGAGCAGTTGCTGCGCGACGTACTCGAGACTGAACGACGGGAAGCTCCACGTCGCGGACTTCAGCATGTCGATGCCGTCGAGGATCAGCCGGCCGGCCGCTCCGGCGAAGAAATGATCGGGCTGCTGCCCGTGCGCGCGCCAGTCGAGCACGCTGCCGCCGCGGCCGAGCTTCAGCGGCACGCCGAGCTGCTCCGCATGCGCATGCAGCACGCGCAGGTCGAACTGCACGAGGTTCCAGCCGATGATCGCGTCGGGATCGTGCGCGTCGAACCAGTCGTTGAGGCGCGCGAGCATCGTCGCGCGGTCGTCGCAGTAGTCGAGATCGAAATCGCGGGCTTCGGCCGCGTCGCCGTTCGGCGGCCCGAGCATGAACACCTGTCGTTGCCCGCAGCCTTCGAGCGCGATCGAATAGAGATCGCCGTGCACGCTCGTTTCGATGTCGAGCGACACGCAGCGCAGCGCGGGGCGATAGTCGGTGGCGGCTTTCAGCTCCGCGTCGACGAGCGTGCGCGCGTCGCCGGGCCGGCCGCGGAACCGCACCGGCGCGGTGATGAAGCGCTCCATCGTGTAGCGGTCGGGCGGTTGTATGTCGGCTTCGTAGACGTCGACGCCGGCCGCCGCGAGCCGCTTCTGCAGCGCAGTCAGATGCCGGTAGCGCCGGCAGTACAGGCCGACCACCGCGCGCTGCCGGAAATCGCGCAGCGCGAGCGGGCGCAGCTCGGCGTCGCGCTCGCCGGCGAGCACGCGTTCGGCGAGCGGCTGCTGTTCGGCGGGCACGAACGCGACCGCTTCTTGCGGACGCAGCCGCACGCGGCGCGGCCCGTGTTCGGTCGCCAGCCAGAACTCGACCTCGACGCCGGCCGACGTGTCACGCCAGTGTCGGGTGAGGATGAAACCCTGCTCGAACTCCGTCAAAACGCACGCTCGCGATGGATGCCCAGGCGGCGGATTGTAGCGCCTGCGCACGCGGCATGCCGCATGCCGCATCCCGTGCCGCGCGCCGCGGTGCGCGATGCGCCGCTCAGGCCGGCGCGGGCACGAGGCGGTCCTTGAGATGCTCGGCGCGTTGCGGCCGCTGATAGAGGTAGCCCTGCGCATACTGAATGCCGACCGCATGCAGCGCGCGATGCTGTTCTTCCGTTTCGACGCCTTCCGCGACGATCTTCAGTCCGTAGTGGTGCGCGACCGCCGCGATGCCCTCGATCAGGCGCGCGCTGCCGCCGTCGAGCTGCGCGACGAACTGGCGGTCGATCTTCACGTAGTCGAACGGGAAGCGCGTCAGCATGTCGAGATTGCTGTGCTGCGTGCCGAAGTCGTCGATCGCGAACTTCACGCCCTTCGCGCGCAGTGCGGCGAACATCGCGGTCGTCCGCGGATTTTTCTCGAGCAGCACGCGCTCGGTCACTTCGAGAACGAGCGTGAAGCCGGGCGGCAGGCGCCGGATCGCCTCGTCGACGATCGACATGAAGCGTGGGCGCTCGAGATCCTTCGGCGCGACGTTGATCGCGATGCGCAGCGGCATCGCGGGTGCGAGCGCGGTCAGCTCCGATACGGCCGTGCGCAGCACGTATTCGGTCACGCGCGGCAGCACGGCGCTCGACTCGACCTGCGGCACGAACGCGGTCGGGCTGATGGCCCCCCACTTCGGGTGATGCCAGCGCAGCAGCGCTTCGACGCCGACGGTCCGGCGCGTTTCGATCTCGACGACCGGCTGATACACGACATGGAATTCGTTGCGCCGCAGCGCATCGCCGACGGCCTTGAGCAGCAGCCGGCGCGGCGCCGTCGCGATCAGGTAGGCGGCGACGACGAGTGCGTCGACGAGCAGCGCGATCGTGCCGAACAGCAGCCGATAGCGGCGCTCGACTTGCGACACGTACTGCGCGGACGCAACGACCGACACCGTGAACGGCCAGGCGCGCGACGCGATCGCGGTGCCGCGCGGCCGCACGGCGCGCGATGCAGCGATGAAGCGGCCGCGATGATCGAGGCGGCCCGCGCCCGCGATCGAGAGCGTCGCGCTTTCGGCGCCGTAGCTGCCGCTGTGTGCGAGCGCGTCGGCGACGTAGTCGCCTTCGATCAGATACAGCACGCCGGCGTCGCGCGCGGTCGCGCGAAACGCGGCGAGCACGGGGATGCCGCGCTGATACGGCGTCTCGGGCAGCAGCGTGATGCGCGTGCCGTCCGCGGCCGGCGTGGCGGCGGGCGCGCGCACGTAGGCGTCGAGCGGCGCATCGATCGCGCCGAGCGCGGACGAACAGGTCAGCCGGCCGCCGTTGACGAGCGCGATCGCGCGCAGATAGCGCAGCCGCGTCTCGGCTTCCGCGAGCGGCGCGAAGATCTGTCTGCACGGCCGGCCGACGAGCGGCGGGAGCGCGTCCGCGTGGCGCGAGCGCAGGCTGTTGAGGATCCGATCGACCGACGCGGCGATGTCGCCGGCCACGAGGCCTTCGTGCCGCGCGACGGCGTCGCCCGCATAACGCTCGGCCAGCACGAATGCACCGGCGGGCACGAGCACGCACACGATCACGACGGCGGAGAATGCAAGCCGCAACCAGACGGCACTGCGCTGGAAGACGGGCTTCGCGCCCGAGGTCGGCGCCGGTATCCCCGCAGTCGCCTTTGTTGTTGTGCGCATGGTGGCAAATGAACCGGTCGAATGGGCCGATCGCGAGCATGCGGCATGCCTGGTCCGGGCAATGCGGCTCGCGGTTGCGGTCGTTCACGTGCCGGGAGCGCTCGCTCGGCGACGCGGGCCCGGTCGACGCGTATCGTCTCGGGCCGCAGGCCGAAAAATACCCCGGCCGCATCGCTGTGCGGCCGGGGCGAAAGCACCTTCTCTTGGCACGAGGACGGCGCGTTCGCAGTATAAGACGCACCGCACGATTCCGGAATAACGATTTGTAATAAACGGCGCAATTTCACAATTGAGTCGTTAAGGAAACGCTGATCAATGGACCAACTTCCGAAGTTGCAGGCGAGATGGC
>NZ_JBQYLP010000071.1:0-28360 GCF_052683555.1 Burkholderia sp. BC1 | reverse complement strand
GGCGCGTGACTGCGGAGCGGAGGAAGCCGCCTGCGCGGCTTCCGGCGGGACTCGAAGGGATGCGCGTGTACGCGCATCCGCGGCCTGCAGGATGTAGGCGAGTCCTGTCCCGCTCCGCCAAACAAATGAAGAAGCCCGCCTCGTGCGGGTTTTTTCGTTTGTGCTTCCGCGTTGCGGATGCGCATCGCGTGTCGACGAGCGTGATCGCCGTACGCGTTGCCGCTGTATTTATATTCGGTACACCGAATGGATTGGCGAGAGCATCCGCGATGCGGTTCCAGCCGCACGACACGGATGACGACCGTTGACCCAAAGCTGCCTGCCTCAATCACCATCCGGGTATACGACAATCGGCCCGGATGCCGATGCCTGACAGGTATGAATGCAGATCGCGTCGGTATTGGACGCCCGCTCCGCTTTACTTTAACTTTCGATGGGTCCCGCGCGGGCGAGGCTATCCGGCCGCGCAGGATTTCACGTATCGCATCGTCGTGCCGGAAGGCCGGGCGAACGACACAAGCTCAGACGCAATCATGCGGACAATGATTAGGTCTGCTTTTTATCTATAAGCAATGTCCGAAGAATCAAAAAAATTTCGACATGGAGTGGAGACCGATGAAGCTTGCGAAGTGGGTGGTCGGTGGACTGGGCGTGCTGAGCGTGCCTGCGTTCGCCCAAAGCAGTGTGACGTTATACGGCGTCATCGATACGGGCATCGAGTATGTGACGCATGCGAATGCGGCAGGCGACAGACTGGTCCGCATGCCGGGCATCACGGGCGAGGTGCCGTCGCGGTGGGGGCTGCGCGGCAGCGAGGATCTCGGCGGCGGATTGAAGACGGTGTTTCAGCTCGAAAGCGGCTTCAATCCGCGCGGCGGCGATCTCGGTCAGGGCGGCAGACTGTTCGGCCGTCAGGCGTGGGTTGGGTTGCAAGGGCCGTGGGGCAAGCTGTCTTTCGGACGTCAGTACTCGATGACGTTCTGGGGGCTGACAGACTCCGACATCCTGGGCCCGGACATCTACGGCAGCGCATCGCTCGACGCGTATATTCCGAACGCCCGCAGCGACAACGCGATCGCCTACATGGGCACTTTTCGAGGCTTGACGCTCGGCGCGATGTATTCGTTCGGCCGGGATTCCGCCGGCACCGGCAATTCGCCGGGGCAGGGCACCTGCGCGGGTTCGGTGGCGGGGCATTTCACGCAGTGCCGCCAGTGGAGCGCGATGATCAAGTACGACACGCAGTCGTTCGGCGTGTCGGCTGCCTACGACGAACAGCGCGGCGGCGCGGGCGCGGCCGCGAACTTTTTCAACGGCGTGACGCCGCTGGCACTGACGAGCGAGGGCGACAAGGACATCCGCATGCAGGTCAGCGGATACGGAAATATCGGCCCGGTCAAACTCGGCGCAGGCTGGGTCGGACGTCACGTGGAGACCGTGTCGCCGTCGGTGCCCGATGTGCGCTCGGACCTGTTCTTCGTCGGCGCCGCGTATCAGGTCACGCCAGCGGCCGTGCTCGACGGCGAAGCGTTCCGCATCGTCAATCGCGAGCAGAGCACGCGCGCAACCATGACGACGCTGCGCGCAACGTATTTCCTGTCGAAGGCCACGGCCGCCTATCTGCAGGGCTCGTATCTGTGGAATAGCGCCCACGCCCGTTACAGCCTGAGTTCCGGCGGTGGCGGCACGACGCCCGCCGCAGGCGTCGGTCAACTCGGCGTGATGGCGGGCATCCGGCACATGTTCTGAGCGCGCGCACGGCGCGCGGGTTCGCGTTCTGCCTGGCAGCCCGCGTGCATCGTCAACAGGAACCCGGCAAGCAATCCGGCAAAGCCGGCACAGCCCCGCGCGAGCGCGACGGGGCCACACAAAAACAAGCAATACAACTGGACGCGTGCCGGATCGTCGCATTCGGCACGAGAACCTCAGGTTTGAATGGAGACCCGAATGCGAAATATCGACGTATGCCAATTGTCCGACGGCGCGCGGTTTGGCCGGTTTCATGCCGGCATCCTGTTCTGGTGCGCGCTGATCATCATTTTCGACGGCTATGACCTCGCGGTGGTCGGCATCGCGCTGCCGTCGATCATGGCCGAGATGAAGGTCGGTCCGACCGGCGCCGGCTTGATGGTCAGCTCGGCGCTGTTCGGCATGATGCTGGGTGCCGTGTTTCTCGGCACGATCGCCGATCGCATCGGCCGCGTGCGCGCGATCGTCATCTGCATTCTGCTGTTCAGTATTTTTACCGCGGCGGCGGGCGTCGCCCACGGGCCCGTCACGTTCTGCATCGCGCGTTTTCTCGCCGGTCTCGGCATCGGCGGCGTGATGCCCAACGTCGTCGCGCAGATGACCGAATTCTCGCCGCGCCGCATCCGCAGCACGCTCGTCACGCTGATGTTCAGCGGCTACTCGGTCGGCGGCATGCTGGCCGCGCTGGTCGGCAAGGCGATGATCGCCCGTTACGGCTGGCAGTCGGTGTTCATCGCGGCGGGTTTGCCGGTGCTGCTCGTGCCCGCGATTCTCGCGTACACGCCCGAGTCGATGAGCTTTCTGATCCGCAAGGGGCGCACCGATACCGTCGGGCACGTGCTGTCGCGTATCGCGCCCGGCTATCGGCCGCAACAGGGCGACAGCTTTTCGATCGCGGGCCAGGAGAAGGGTGACGCGCCGGGCATTCGCAGCCTGTTTGCCGATGGACGCGGCTTCAGCACCGTGATGCTGTGGGTCGCCTTTTTCATGTGCCTGTTCATGGTCTATGCGCTCAGTTCGTGGCTGGCGAAGCTGATGGCCGGCGCGGGCTACAGCCTCGGCTCGGCATTGACGTTCGTGCTCGTGCTGAATTTCGGCGCGATGGTCGGCGCGATCGGCGGCGGCTGGCTCGCCGACCGCTTCAACATGAAGCACGTGCTGGTCGCGATGTATGGGCTCGCGGCCGTGTCGATCGGCCTGCTCGGCGTGAAGGTGCCCGAGCCCGTGCTGTTCGTGCTGGTCGGCCTGGCCGGCGCATCGACGATCGGCACGCAGATCGTCACCTATGCGTTCGCCGGGCAGTTCTACCCGATGGCCGCCAAATCGACCGGGATCGGCTGGGCGTCCGGCGTCGGGCGCAGCGGCGCCATTCTCGCGCCGATCGTGATCGGCTTTCTGGTCAGTCAGGCGCTGCCGCTTCAGCAGAACTTCCTGGCCATCGCCGTGCCGGGGCTGATCGCAATGGTCGCCGTCGGCCTGATGCGCCCGCTCGAGCCGGTGCATGCGCAACGAAGCGTCGAAGCGGCGCAGGCCGACGTCGCGTAAGGCGGTGGTTGGGCGGGGCCGCGCGGCGACGCGTCGCGGCGGCGGCCCGCCCGCGAGGCATTTTCGCCGTACTCGGGACAAGGGACATATCGCGGCGAGCCTGCCCGCAACGGGCAGATTGCGGCGCGCGGACCGTGCGCCGGGACGATCCGGCGGCGCCCCGCGGCGGCGCGCCGTCCTGCCGGTTCGCCTTTTTTCCCGCCCACTGTTGTAATATCGGGCGTTTTGTCCAATACACCCCGTCACGCATGCTCGATTTCTTCCGTAATCACCAGCGCCTGATGATGGCGCTCCTGCTCCTGATCGTATTGCCGGGGCTGGGTTTCGTCGGGATCCAAGGTTTCCGCGGCTTCTTCGACGAAAGCGCGAACGTCGCGGCGGTCAACGGGCACAAGATCACGCGCGTCGAATTCGACGGCGCGTTTCGTCAGCAGATCGACCAGGCGCGTCAGGCGCTCGGCGCTCAGTTCGACATCAAGGCGTTCGATACGCCGGAACACCGCAAGCAGGTGCTCGACGGCCTGATCCAGCAGCGCGTGCTCGCCGATGAAACGCAGCGTCTGCATCTGACGGCCTCGGATAACGCCGTGCGCGAGGCGCTGCTGAGCGACCCGATGATCGCCTCGCTGAAGAAGCCCGACGGTTCGATCGACGTCGAGCGCTATGCGCAGCTGATGTCGTTCCAGGGCATGACGCCTGAGCAGTATCAGGAGCGCGTGCGCTACAGCCTCGCGCTGCAGCAGATTCCGGCGAGCATCGTGTCGAGCGCGTTTACGCCGAAGAGCCTCGCGCAGCGGCTGTCGGAACTCGCCGCGCAGCAGCGTGAAGTGCAGGCGCTCGTGCTGAAGACGAGCGACTATGCATCGAAGGTCCAGCCGACCGACGCACAGCTCGCCGCGTACTACGACGCGCACAAGCAGCAGTTCGCGACGCCCGAGACGGCGACGATCGAGTATCTCGTCTATTCGCCGGCCGCGGCCGCCGCGAGCGCGCAGCCGACCGACGCGGACATCGAGAAGTTCTACGACGACAACCCGACGCACTTCCGCACCGAAGCGCAGGTTCGCGTGAGCCACATCTTCATCGCGGCGGCGAGCGATGCGAGTGCCGCGGACAAGGCGGCCGCGAAGGCGAAGGCCGAGCAGCTGCTCGCCGACGTGAAGGCGCACCCGGACCAGTTCGCGCAGATCGCCGAGAAGAACTCGCAGGACGCGCCGTCGGCGGCGAAGGGCGGCGATCTCGGCTTCATCACGCGCGGCTCGACCGCGGGCGGCAAGGCATTCGACGATGCGGCGTTCGCGCTGAAGCAAGGCGAGATCAGCGGCGTCGTGCAGTCCGATCTCGGCTTCCACATCCTGAAGGCGACCGACGTGAAGCCGTCGATCGTCAAGCCGTTCGCCGAAGTGAAGGACGAAATCGCCGCGACGCTGAAGCAGCAATACGCGGCGAAGGCATTCTCGGACAACGCGGAAGGCTTCACGTCGACCGTCTACGAGAAGGCGAAGAGCCTGCAGCCGGCCGCCGACAAGTACAAGCTGACGATCCAGACGGCGACCGTCACGCCGACGCCGAATCCGCAGCTGCCGGCCACGAGCCCGCTGAACAACGCGAAGTTCCTCGCGGCGGTGTTCGCGAACGACTCGGTGAAGGCGCACAACAACACGCAGGCGATCGACGTCGGCAACAACACGCTGATCTCGGCGCGCGTGACCGACTACAAGCCGGCCGCCGTGCCCGCGCTCGACGCGATCAAGGACGCCGTGCGCCAGAAGGTCGTCGCCGAGCAGGCTGCCGAACTCGCGAAGAAGGACGGCGCGGCGAAGCTCGCGGAACTGCAGAAGTCGAAGTCGACCGAAGGCTTCGCGGCCGCGCAGAAGATCTCGCGCACGCAATCGCAGGGCCTGAGCCCGGCCGCGCTGAGCGCCGTCTACAAGGTCGATCCGAAGACGCTGCCCGCCTATGTCGGCGTCGATCTCGGTGCGGACGGCTATGCGATCTATCGCGTGAACGCGGTGATCCCCGGTTCGGCCGTCGATCCGCAGCAGCTGGCGGCCGCGCAGCAGCAGATGGCGCAGGTCGAGGCACAGAGCGAGGGCGAAGCGTATCTCGCCGCGCTGCGCGATCGCTCGAAGGTCAAGCTGTACGGTTCGACCGCGAGCCAGTCGCAGGGCAACGACGACTGAGCGTCGACTGAGTGATTTCGCGCGCAACCTGATGCGCGTCGTGCGCCGCCCGGCGGCAGCGCGGCGCGATCCGCATTCCGATCCCTGTCCGGCATTGCGCCGGCAGGGATTTTTCATTGGGCGGGCGCTTCAGCCGCGCGGCTTGCCGAGCAGCGGCTTCAGCGTCGGCCACACGTTGTCGAGCAGCACGCGCTGCGCCTGCTGCGTTGGATGGATCTGGTCGGACTGGAACATGTCGGGCTTGTTCTCGATGCCGGCGAGCAGGAACGGGACGAGCGGCACGTCGAGCTCCTTCGACAGCCGCGTGTAGACCGCGTGGAACTTCTGCGTGTAGTCGGGGCCGTAATTCGACGGCACGTACATGCCGACCAGCACGACTTTGGCGTGCGCGCGCCGCGCATCGGCGACGATGTCGCGCAGATTCTGCTCGGTCGTCGCGAGCGGCACGCCGCGCAGCGCGTCGTTCGCGCCGAGCTCGACGACGACGATCGACGGCTTGAGCCGCTGCAGCACGGCCGGCAGCCGTGCGCGGCCGCCGCTCGTGGTGTCGCCGCTGACGCTCGCATTCGCGACGCTATAATCGATTCGCTCCGTCGCGAGCCGTTGCCGCAGCAGCGCGACCCAGCCCGTGTCGCGCGGCAGCCCGTATTCGGCCGAGAGGCTGTCGCCGAGTACGGCGATCACCGGCTGTCCCGCGGTCGCGGCCGGTGCCGCGGCGGCGCGAGCGAATCCCGTCGCGGCCAGCGTGCCGCCCAGCAGCGCGACGAGCGCCGCGCGTCTTTTCCAGCGAAGTGTCCTGTCCATGTTCAAGATTACCGATCCGATCATCGAAGTGCATGACGTGTGCAAGCGGGTCGCCGACGCGACGGGCGAGCTGACGATCCTCGACGGCATCTCGCTCGCCGTGCGGCCCGGCAGCAGCCTCGCGATCGTCGGTGCGTCGGGGTCGGGCAAATCGACGCTGCTCGGCCTGCTTGCGGGGTTGGACAGTGCGACGAGCGGCACGGTTCGGCTGCTCGGCCGCGCACTCGACCAGCTCGACGAGGACGCGCGCGCCGCATTGCGCAACGGCTCGGTCGGCTTCGTGTTCCAGTCGTTCCAGCTGATGCCGCATCTGACCGCGCTCGAAAACGTGATGCTGCCGCTCGAACTGCAAGGCGGGATCAGCACGCGCGACGCGGCGGAGCGCGCGCGGGCGCTGCTCGCGCAGGTCGGCCTCGCCGAGCGGACCGCGCATTATCCGAAACTGCTGTCGGGCGGCGAGCAGCAGCGCGTCGCGCTCGCGCGCGCCTTCGTCACGCGCCCGGCCATCCTGTTCGCAGACGAGCCGACCGGCAGCCTCGACGCAGCGACCGGCCACGCAGTGATCGACCTGATGTTCGAACTGAACCGCACGCACGGCGCGACGCTCGTGCTCGTCACGCACGATCCCGAGCTGGCGCGCCGCTGTGCGACGACGGTCACGCTGGATGCCGGACGCATCGTCGCGTCGCACGCGGCATAAGGCGCCATCACGCCGCATGGCGCCGCATGACGCGGCGCCGCGCGCGACGGCTCGTTCGGCCGGCCGCGCGCGACAGCGTCCCGCACGCGGCCGGTGCGGCGCGCGTCAGCGCTTGAGCGCCGCGCGTGCGCGCGCGATCAGCGCGGTCGTCGACGAATCGTGCTTCGCCGTATCGAGCGCGTCGGCCGCCAGATCGGCCTCGACGACCTTGCCGAGAATCTTGCCGAGCTCGACGCCCCACTGATCGAACGGATTGATGTCCCACACGGTCGCCTGCACGAGCACCTTGTGTTCGTAGAGCGCGATCAGCGCGCCGAGCGCGCGCGGCGTCAGCGCGTCGACGAGCAGCGTCGTCGTCGGGCGGTTGCCGGGGAAGGTCAGGTGCGGCGCGAGATCTTCCTTGCCGGGGCCGGCGACCTTGCGCGCTTCCTCGAGCGTGCGGCCGAGCATCAGCGCCTCGCTCTGCGCGAAGCAGTTCGCGAGCAGCTTCGGATGATGGCTCGCGAGCGGATGCTCGGGCGTCAGCACCGCGATGAAGTCGATCGGTACGATCGTCGGCCCCTGATGCAGCATCTGGAAGAACGCGTGCTGACCGTTCGTGCCCGGTTCGCCCCACGTGACGGCGGCGGTCGGATAGTCGACGAAGCGGCCGTCGAGGCGCGCCGACTTGCCGTTGCTTTCCATTTCGAGCTGCTGCAGATACGACGGCAGATAATGCAGCGCTTCGGAATACGGCGCGACGAGATAGCTCTGCGAGCCGAAGAAGTTCCGATACCAGATGCCGATCAAGCCGAGCAGCACCGGCAAGTTGCGTTCGAGCGGCGCTTCGCGGAAATGGCGGTCCATGTCGTTCGCGCCGGCCAGCAGTTCGTCGAACTGCTCGGGCCCGATCGCGATCATGATCGACAGGCCGACCGCCGACCACAGCGAGTAGCGGCCGCCGACCCAGTCCCACATTTCGAACACGTTGTCGGCGGCGATGCCGAATTTCACGACCTCGGCCGGATTCGCCGAAACGCCGACGAAGTGCTTCGCGAGCGCATCCTCGGGGCAGCCCTTCGCGACGAACCAGTCGCGCAGCGAGCGTGCGTTCGTCATCGTCTCGAGCGTCGTGAACGTCTTCGACACGACGATCGCGAGCGTTTCTTCCGGATCGACCTGCTCGAGCACGCGTGCGAGATCGGCGCCATCGACGTTCGACACGAAATGCATCGAGATGTCGCGCGTCGCGACGTGGCGCAGCGCGTGCGTGACCATCTTCGGCCCGAGGTCGGAGCCGCCGATGCCGATGTTGATCACATGGCGGATCCGCTTGCCCGTGTGGCCCGTCCACGTGCCGTTGCGCACGGCGCGCGCGAACGTCGCCATCTTCGCGCGCTCGGCGCTCACCTGCGCGTGGAACGGCGCGTGCGGATCGGTCGCGCGCAGCGCGGTGTGCAGCGCCGCGCGGCCTTCCGTCGGGTTCACGATCTCGCCGGCGAACATCGCGTCGCGACGCGCTTCGACGCGCGCTTCGCGCGCGAGCTGCACGAGCAGGCGCAGCGTTTCGTCGGTGATGCGGTTCTTCGAGAAGTCGGCCGCGAGACCGCCGCCCGAGAACGTGAAGCGCTCGGCGCGCGTCGGCGCGGGGTCGTTCTGCGGCGCAAACCAGTCGCGCAGACGCGCGTGACGGATCTGTTCGAAGTGGGATTGAAGGGCAGTCCAGGCGGGGAGCGAATTCAGCGTCATGGCGGTTCGTGTGAAGCGTGAATCGGGAGGAATGCCGCGCCGGCGCGTCGGGATCGGACGGCCGGCGGACCAGGGCCCGCCGTGCGGCGGGGCAGTCAGTATAGCGGCGTTATGCGTCGGCGCGCGGCGACGAACGAAAAAGGCGATTGATCAGCGTGCGCACCGTCGGCGCCAGCTCGCCGGCAGTCAGCCCCACCGGCCCGGTGCCGGCCGCGGTCAGCGTGTCGGCCGCGAGCCCGTGCAGGTAGACGCCGGCGAGCGCCGCTTCGTACGGCGCGACGCGTTGCGCCAGCAGCGCGCCGATCAGGCCGCCGAGCACGTCGCCCGTGCCGCCCGTCGCGAGTGCCGCATTGCCGGTCGGATTCACCGCGAGCCGGCCGTCGGGTGCGGCGATGACCGTGCCCGCGCCTTTCAGCACGACGATGCTCGCGTAGCGCGCGGCAAGCGCCTGTGCGGCCGCGAGGCGGTCGCGCTGCACCGTGCGCGTATCGCTGCCGAGCAGTCGCGCCGCTTCGAGCGGATGCGGCGTCAGCACGCAGGCGCGGCCGCGGGCGCCGCGCGCGGCGACGGCCGCGGCGAGATCCGCGTGCGCGGCGACGAGGTTCAGCGCATCGGCGTCGAGCAACGCGGCGGCATCGTGTGCGAGCGCGTCGCGTACGAGCGCGGCCGCTGCGTCGCGCGTGCCGAGCCCGCAGCCGGCCGCGAACGCGGTCATCGCGCCGAGTTCGAGCGTGTCGGCCGGATGCAGCATCAGCTCCGGGAACGGCGGATCGTAAGGCGGCGCGCCGGCGCCGAGCAAGCCGACATGCACCTTGCCCGCCCCCGCGAACAGCGCGGCGCGCGCGGCGAGGATCGGCGCGCCGCACATGCCGGTGTCGCCGCCGAGCACGGCGAGGCTGCCGAACGTGCCCTTGTGGGACGCGAATGCGCGCGCGGGCAGCGCGTGCGCGAACCGTGCGGGCGCGTTCAGCACGATCGCCGGCGAGGCGGGCGGCGCGAGGTCGAGCGACGCGACGTCGATTTCGCCGGCCAGATCGCGGCCGTCGACCATGTACAGGCCCGGCTTCGCGCCGATGAAGGTCAGTGTGTGCGTCGCGACGACGGCCGCGCCGCCGCCGACGATCTGCCCCGTATCGCTGTCGAGCCCGCTCGGCACGTCGAGCGCGAGCACCGCGCCGCCGCGTCGCGCATGCTCGGCGATGCGTGCGGCCTGCGCGGCGAAGACGCCGTCGAGCGCGCGGCCGAGCCCGATGCCGAACAGCCCGTCGACGACCCACGCATAGCCGTCCAGCGACGCGGGCGGCTCGGCCGCGATCGGCACGCCGGCCGCGCGTGCGACGCCGAGTGCCCATTGCGCGTCGTCGGGCTTGACGGGCACCGGCATCCACGCGTGCGCGGCGACGCCGAACTGCTGCAGCCGCGTGGCCGCGACGAGCGCGTCGCCGCCGTTGTTGCCGGGGCCGACGGCGAACCAGACCGGACGGCCGCTGCCGCCGGTGCGCGCGGCGAGCCAGTGCGCGGCGGCCGTGCCGGCGCGGTCCATCAGCGTATGCGCGGGCAGGGCGGCGGCCGCGGCGGTTTCGGCGGCGCGCAGATCGGCGACGCGCAGCAGCGCGATCGGGTCGGAATCGGGGAACGGGTGGGCGAGCGGCATGGCGACGGATCGGGAACCCGCCGCGAACCGGCGCGCGGCGGTCAGGTCGTGAAGCGCTCGGCGCGCAGCGCGGCGAGCGTGTCGGCGGGCCAGTGCTGCACGTTGCCGCCGAGATAGTCGGTCACCACTTTAGCAGACCCGCAGGCGAGCGCCCAACCGGCCGGCCCATGGCCCATACTGACGAATACGCGCGGATGCGGGGTCGGACCGACGACCGGCAGCCCGTCCGGCGACAGCAGCTGCGTGCCTTGCCACGACAGCGCGGCCGAAATCTTCGCGGCGCCCGGCACCCAGTCGTGCGCGGCCTGGCCGAGCAGTGCGAGCGCGGCTTCGGCGAGCGGTTCGGCGAGCGGCTTTGCGAGATCGGCGGCGCGCTGCAGCACCGCGCCGCCGCCGATTCGCAGCCGCTGCTGGATCCGCGTGATCGCGATCCGCTTGACCGAATCGACGATGCTCAGATGCGGCGCGTGCTCTTCGTACGCGATCGGCGCGCTCAGCGTGTGCACGCGGATCGGATGCAGCGGCAGCCGCCAGCCGAGCCGCTCGAGCAGCGCGATGCTGCCGGTGCCGGCGGCGACCACGACCGCGTCGGCCGAAATCACGTCGACTTCGCGCGCGTGCGCGGCGCGCCGGTCGCCGCGCGGCGGCGCGAGTTCGACCGCCGCGCGGCCCGCGTCGACGCGAATCGCCGCGACGTCGGCGCCGAAGCGGAACTGCACGCCGTGCTCGTCGAGCGTCTGCTTGACGAGCTTCGCGAACAGCGGACAGTTGCCGGTGCGCTCGGTTTCGAGCAGCACGCCGCCGGCGAAATCCGGCTCGGCGCGCACCGAAGGTTCGAGTGCGGCGCAGGCGTCGGCGCTCAGCGTCCGGTGCGGCTGATCGAGCGTGGGCAGCAGCGCCAGCGCCGGCTGCAGCGCGTCCCAGTCGCGCGCGTCGCGCACGACGTGCAGGATGCCCGTCTTCTGCTCGAATTCGAGCCGGAAGCGGTTCTCGATGTCGGCGACCGCCTCGCGCGCCGCGTCGATCAGCGGGCGCAGCCGCGCATACTGCGCGACGAACGCGTCGGGCTCGCGCAACGCGGCGAGCCGCTTCGCGAAGCGGCGCACGGCGCCGTCGAAACCGGGCTTGTACACGATGCCGCTGTCGCGCGGCTGGCGCGCGTGCATGAAGGTCGGCCCGAACCAGACGTCGAGCGGGCTCGGCAGCAGCGCGCCGCCGTCGCCGTAGGTCGCGCCCTGCGCGACGGTCGCGTGGCGCTCGACCACGCAGACGCGATGACCGGCCGCCCGGAGCTGGTAGGCCGTGGCGACGCCGGTGAGTCCGCCGCCGATGACGATGACATCCATGGATTGCTTCGATGACGGGCGGCGCGCGGCCGCCCGGTGAGAATTCGCGTGACGGGCCCGCGGCCCGGGGAACCGCGAATGATAGCGCCAAAATTGCGCCGGACGGCGCCGCGCGGCCGCACGCGCACCGCGGCGGTGCACGCGGCGCACCCGACGGGCGGTCTTGGGAGACCGACTTACGGGTATAATTACGGCCTTCCTTTCGCCCCATGTCGCCCTCTAGCGCGACTCATCGACGTCAGTCCAGCCCATGGCTCACTTCTCGTGTTTTCCCGGCGCTTCGGCCCTCTCCGATTTCCGTCAAACCCGTCTGCTCGACACGCTCAGGCAAATCGACGCCAACATCGTCGCGGTGCGCGGCCAGTACCTGCATTTCGTCAACGCGGCCGAACCGCTGTCGGCCGACGACAGCGCGCGCATCGATGCGCTGATGCACTACGGCGCGCCGTTCGAGCCGGCGGCCGAGAAAGGGACGGTCGAGACCTTCGTCGTGCTGCCGCGCTTCGGCACGGTGTCGCCGTGGGCCAGCAAGGCGACCGACATCGCGCAGCACTGCGGCCTCACGCACGTGCGCCGCATCGAGCGCGGCATCGAGTTCACGGTCACGCTGAAGTCGGGCCTGCTCGGCGGCAAGAAGGCACTGTCCGACGAGGCGCGCGCCGCGGTCGCGGCCGCGCTGCATGACCGGATGACCGAAAGCGTGGTGGCCGCGCGCGACGATGCGAAACACCTGTTCGACGAACTGCCGGCCAAGCCGCTGACGACGGTCGACGTACTCGGCGCCGGCCGCGGCGCGCTCGAACGCGCGAACGTCGAGCTGGGCCTCGCGCTCGCCGAAGACGAAATCGACTACCTCGTCGATGCGTTCCGCAAGCTCGAGCGCAATCCGACCGACGTCGAGCTGATGATGTTCGCGCAGGCGAACAGCGAGCACTGCCGCCACAAGATCTTCAACGCGCAGTGGACGATCGACGGCGAAGCGCAGGACATGTCGCTGTTCGCGATGATCCGCAACACCGAGAAGCTGAGCCCGCAAGGCACGATCGTCGCGTATTCGGACAACTCGTCGATCATGATGGGCGCCGAAGCCGAGCGCTGGTTCCCGCGCGGCGCGGGCGCGGCCGGCGAGCCGGGCGAGCGCTACGGCCGCCACACGGAACTCACGCACACGCTGATGAAGGTCGAGACGCACAACCACCCGACGGCGATCTCGCCGTTCCCGGGCGCGGCGACCGGCGCCGGCGGCGAGATCCGCGACGAAGGCGCGACGGGCCGCGGTGCGCGGCCGAAGGCGGGCCTGGCGGGCTTCACGGTATCGAACCTCGATCTGCCGGGCGCACGCCAGGCGTGGGAAAACGCGCGCGACGCGGCGCAGCCGCTCGCGCAGCGCAATCCGAACGAGCAGCACGGCCCGTACGGCCGTCCGGACCGCATCGCGTCGCCGCTGCAGATCATGATCGACGGCCCGCTCGGCGGCGCCGCGTTCAACAACGAATTCGGCCGCCCGAACCTCGGCGGCTATTTCCGCGTGTATGAACAGAACGTCGGCGGCACCGTGCGCGGCTATCACAAGCCGATCATGATCGCGGGCGGCCTCGGCAACATCGCCGATCAGCACACGCACAAGCACGACGTGCCGGCCGGCTCGCTGCTGATCCAGATCGGCGGCCCCGGCATGCGGATCGGGATGGGCGGCGGCGCCGCGAGCTCGATGGCGACCGGCGCGAACACGGCCGAACTCGACTTCGACTCGGTCCAGCGCGGCAATCCGGAAATCGAGCGGCGCGCGCAGGAAGTGATCAACGGTTGCTGGCAGCTCGGCGCGGAAAACCCGATCCTCAGCATCCACGACGTCGGCGCGGGCGGCCTGTCGAACGCGTTCCCCGAAATCGTCGACGGCGCGGGCAAGGGCGCGCGCTTCGAGTTGCGCAAGATCGCGCTCGAGGAGTCGGGCCTGTCGCCGCGCGAGATCTGGTCGAACGAAGCGCAGGAGCGCTACGTGCTGGCGATCGCGCCGGCCGACCTGCCGCGCTTCGAGGCGATCTGCGCGCGCGAGCGCTGCCCGTTCTCGGTGGTCGGCGTCGCGACCGACGAACTCCAGCTGCAACTCTTCGACGAGCAGGCGACCGGCGCGGATGCGTACCCGGTCGACATGCCGATGGAGGTGCTGCTCGGCAAGCCGCCGCGCATGCACCGCGACGTCACGCGCGTGCATACCGAGCGCGCCCCGGTCGACGTGACGGGCATCGCGCTGTCCGCGATCGCGGTCGACGTGCTCAAGCATCCGACGGTCGCGAGCAAGTCGTTCCTGATCACGATCGGCGACCGTACGGTCGGCGGCACGTCGGTGCGCGACCAGATGGTCGGCCCGTGGCAGGTGCCGGTCGCCGACTGCGCGATCACCGCGCTCGACTACGCGGGCTTCCGCGGCGAGGCGATGACGATGGCCGAGCGCACGCCGCTCGCCGTGATCGATGCGCCCGCATCGGGCCGCATGGCGGTCGGCGAGGCGATCACGAACATCGCGAGCGCGCCGATCGCGTCGCTCGACAAGCTCAAGCTGTCCGCGAACTGGATGGCCGCCTGCGGCACGCCGGGCGAGGACGCCGCGCTGTTCGACACCGTGAAGGCAATCGGCATGGAGCTGTGCCCGGCGCTCGGCATCGGCATCCCGGTCGGCAAGGACTCGCTGTCGATGAAGACGAAGTGGGAGGAGCAGGGCGTCGCGAAGGAAGTCGTCGCGCCGGTGTCGCTGATCATCTCCGCGTTCGCGCCCGTCGAGGACGTGCGCCGTCATCTGACGCCGCAGCTGCGCCGCGTCGCCGACGCCGGCGACAGCGTGCTGATCGCGATCGACCTCGGTCGCGGCAAGAACCGCATGGGCGGCAGCATCTTCGCGCAGGTCACGCAGCAGGTCGGCGACACGACGCCGGACGTCGACGATCCGCAAGACCTGAAGCGCTTCTTCGACGCGATCCAGTCGCTGAACGCACAAGGCAAGCTGCTCGCGTACCACGACCGCTCGGACGGCGGGCTGTGGGCGACGGTCTGCGAAATGGCGTTCGCGGGCCGCGCGGGCGTGTCGCTGAACGTCGACATGCTGACGCTCGACGCGAACCACGAATCGGACTACGGCGACGCGAAGGACTGGGCGAAGCAGACGAGCGGACGTCGCGACGACCGCACGCTGCGCGCGCTGTTCAACGAGGAACTGGGCGCCGTCGTGCAGGTGCGTGCGGCCGACCGCGATGCGGTGCTCGGCGCGCTGCGCGAATTCGGGCTGTCGACGTGCTCGCACGTGATCGGCACGGTCAACGACCGCGACGTGATCGAGGTGTACCGCGACGCGAAGAAGATTTTCGATGCGCCGCGCACCGAGCTGCATCGCGCATGGGGCGAAGTCAGCTGGCGCATCGCGCGCCTGCGCGACAACCCGGCGTGTGCGGACGCCGAATACGACGCGCTGCTCGATGCGGCCGACCCCGGCATCTCGCCGGTGCTCAGCTTCGATCCGGAAGAAGACGTCGCCGCGCCGTTCATCGCGACGGGCGCGCGCCCGCGCGTCGCGATCCTGCGCGAGCAGGGCGTGAACTCGCATCTCGAAACCGCCTACGCGTTCGACCGCGCGGGCTTCGATGCGCACGACGTGCACATGAGCGATCTGCTCGCCGGCCGTGCGACGCTCGCCGATTTCGCGGGCGCGGTCGCGTGCGGCGGCTTCTCGTACGGCGACGTGCTCGGTGCCGGCGAAGGCTGGGCCAAGACGATCCGCTTCAACGCGAAGCTGGCCGACATGTTCTCCGCGTTCTTCGCACGTCCCGACACGTTCGCGCTCGGGATCTGCAACGGCTGCCAGATGCTGTCGAGCCTCTCGTCGATGATTCCGGGCGCCGACGCATGGCCGAAGTTCACGCGCAACAAGTCGGAGCAGTTCGAAGCGCGCTTCTCGTTCGTCGAAGTCGAGAAGTCGCCGTCGATCTTCTTCACGGGGATGGAAGGCTCGCGGATTCCGGTCGCGGTCGCGCACGGCGAAGGCTATGCGGACTTCTCGCAGCAGGGCGACATCGAGCGCGTCGCGGTCGCGATGCGCTATGTCGATCATCGCGGCGAGGCGACCGAACGCTATCCGTTCAACCCGAACGGTTCGCCGGCCGGCATCACGTCGGTCACGACGGCCGACGGCCGCTTCACGGTGCTGATGCCGCACATGGAGCGCGTGCATCGCACCGTCACGATGAGCTGGCATCCGGAAGGCTGGGGCGAAGCGAGCCCCTGGATGCGCGTGTTCCGCAACGCGCGCCGCTGGATCGGCTGACGCCGTGTCGTTCGATCCGTACGCGCCCGTCGAAGTCGTCACGCTGCGCGACGAGCGCGCGTCCGACGCCGGCGCGATCGCGGACGTGATCGTGTCCGCGTTCGCGGGCGAACCGGAGCACGGGCAGTTCGAACGACGGATCGTCGATGCGCTGCGCGCGGACCGCGCGCTCGCCGTGTCGCTCGTCGCGGAGCGCGACGGCCGCGTGATCGGGCATGTCGCCTGTTCGCCGGTATCGATCGGCGGCGCAGCGGCCGGCGATTCGCGCTGGTACGGGCTCGCGCCGCTCGCGGTGCGGGCCGATTGCCGGCGGCGCAGCGTCGGCGCCGGCCTCGTGCGCACGGCGCTCGACGCATTGCGCCGTCGCGGCGCGCAGGGCTGCGTCGTGCTCGGCGATCCCGCGTACTACGCGCGCTTCGGCTTCGCGCCGTGCGCCGACCTCGTGTTTTCCGGCGTGCCGGCCACGCATTTTCTGGCGCTGACGCTCGACGATGCGGCGCCGCGCCCCGCGGGCATCGTCCGCTATCACGACGCGTTCTATCCGGAGCAGGCGCAGCACTGAGCAGCGCCGCCGTGCTGCGATCTTGCCGCCCGCCGCGTTCGCGCTTGGCGCGCACGCAACAAAAAAGGCCGCTCGAAGCGGCCTTTCTCTTTGGTGCAGCGTCGGCGACGTTACTGGATCTTCGCCTGCTGACGCAGCGTTTCCTCGAACGTCTGCAGCTTCTGCTGCACGAGTTGCTGCGCGATCTGCGCCTTCACCTGCGCGAACGGCGGCGGCGCGACGTCGCGGATGTCGTCGACGCGGATGATGTGCCAGCCGAACTGCGTCTTCACGGGCTCGTCCGTCATCTGGCCTTTCTGCAGCTTCTGCGCGGCTGCCGCGAATTCCGGCACGTACGCCTTCGGGTCCGACCAGTCGAGGTCGCCGCCGTTCTTGCCCGAGCCCGGATCCTTCGAATACTGCTTCGCGAGATCCTCGAACTTCGCGCCGCCCTTGATCTTCGCGATCAGGTCCTTCGCCTGCTGCTCGCTGTCGACGAGGATGTGGTGCAGGTGATATTCGCGGTTGCCGCCGGCCGTCTTCACGAGCTCGTCGTAGCGCGCCTTCACTTCGGCGTCGGTCGGCTGGTTCTTCTTCAGGAAGTTCTCGATCATCGCACGCAGCACGACCGTCTGCTGTGCGACCGCGACCTGTGCCTTCACGTCCGGGCGATTCGGGATGCCTTCGCGGATCGCTTCCTGCATCAGGATTTCGCGGTTCACGAGTTCCTGGCGCACGGCCTGCTGCAGCTGCGGGCTGTCGGTCTGGCCTTGCTGCACGAGTTGCGCGACCATCGCGTCGGCGCGCGACTTCGGAATCGGCGTGCCGTTGACGACGGCGATGTTCTGGGCAAAGGCCGGCGCCGCTGCGAAAGCAGCCGCCGCGAACCACAGGCGGGGGGATTTCAGGATCATCGGGAATTCCTAATGCTGGATTGAAGATTCGTCGAATTCTTCGGGCGTGTAAGCCACGATCGCGAACGCATGAATGCCGCGCTGCATCGCATCGGCGAGCGCATCATACACCAGCCGGTGCCGCGCGACGCGCGACTTGCCGGCGAACGCGGCCGATACGATCGTGACCGTATAGTGGCCGCCCGCGGCCGCGCCGGCGTGGCCCGCATGTTGCGCGCTGTCGTCGCGTACGGCCAGCGACACGGGCGCGAGCGCCGCGGTGAGGCGCGCCTCGATCAGCGCGATGCGCGCGTCGGGCGAGGCATGGAGAAACGCATCGGTCATGTCACTCGTCCTTCAGGTACTTCGTGAGCCACAGGCTCTGCAGAATGATGAACACGACCATGGCGCCGGTCGTGCCGAACAGCTTGAAATTCACCCATTGCGATTCGGTGAAGTTGTGCACCACGTACAGGTTCGCGACGCCGAGCACCGCGAAGAACAGCGCCCACGCGACGTTCAGCTTGTCCCACACCGGGTGCGGCAGCGTGAGCTGCTTGCCCATCATCTTCTCGATCAGGTTGTTGCCGAACGCATAGCGTGCGGCGAGCAGCCCGATCGCAAACAGCCAGTACAGCACAGTCGGTTTCCATTGAATGAATTTCTCGTCGTGCAGGACGAGGGTAGCGCCGCCGAAGACGACGATCACGCCGAGGCTGACCCACAGCATCGTGTCGACCTTGCGGTGGCGGAAGGCGACCCAGGCGACCTGGGCCAGCGTCGCGGCGATCGCGACCGCGGTGGCGGTGAAGATGCCCCAGACCTTGAAGGCGGCGAAAAACAGGATGATCGGAAACAGATCGAACAGGAATTTCATGGCGCTCGCGGCTGCGTGAAACGGCCGCATGCGCGGCCTTTCACCGTTGTAGGGACCCGCCAGGCGCCGCCGTCGCGAACCGCTGCAGCGCGGGGCTGCCGGCCGGTTCGCCCGGCGCCGCTCAGTCGTTTTCGGGTCGGGACTCGAAGTTTAACGCAGCCGAATTGATGCAGTAGCGCAAACCGGTCTTGTCGCGCGGGCCGTCCTCGAACACGTGGCCGAGGTGCGCGCCGCAATGATTGCAGCGCACTTCGACGCGCACCATCCCGTGCGAGTAGTCGATCTTCTCGTCGATCACCTCGCCGTTGAGCGGCTTGAAGTAGCTGGGCCAGCCGCAGCCCGAATGGAATTTCGCGCCGGACTCGAACAGCGGCGTGTCGCAGACGACGCACTTGTAGATGCCGTCGTCTTCCTTGTCGGTGTATTCGCCGGTGAACGCGCGCTCGGTGGCCGCGTGCTGCGTGACCTCGTACTGCAGCGGCGTGAGGCGGCGCCGCAGCTCCGCGTCGTCCTTCCGGTACGGATAGGTCTTGTCGTCGGCATCGTGGGACATGTGGGGGTTCTCCTGATCGGTCGGTCGATACGCGCGGGTTACGACGAGCAGCTCACTTCGAGCGACCCGGCCCAGTCGGGCGGCAACGCCGCGTACGATTCATGTTCCGGCTGTTCGTCGAACGGGCGGCGCAGCACCTGCGCGAGCCGTTCGACTTCGGAAAAGTCCTTCTCCTTCGCGCGCCGGATCGCGAGTTCGGCGAGATGGTTGCGCAGCACGTATTTCGGGTTCACGCGATTCATCGCGGCCGCGCGCGCGGCATCGTCGCGCGTTTCCTCCGACAGCCGCGCACGGTAGAGGTTCGCCCATGCGTCGAATGCCTCGCGGTCGATGAACAGGTCGCGCACGGGCGCGTCGCGGCTCGCGTCGTGCTTCGAGAGCTGCGCGAGCCGGCGAAACGTCAGCGTGAAGTCGGCACGGCTCGCATGCATCGTCTCGAGCAGCTGGTTCGCGAGCGCCGCGTCGCCGTCGCGTTCGAGCTCGAGGCCGAGCTTCGCGCGCATCGCGCGCTCGAGCGCGGGACCGAAACGCTCGGGGAAGGTCGCGAGCACGGCCTGCGCATCGTCGACCGCGCGCTCCGCGCGCGCGTCGTCGTCGGCGATGCCGTGCTGCAGCCCGATCAGCGGCAGCAGCGCCTGCGCGAGGCAGTAGCAGTTCCAGTGCGCGATGCGCGGCTGCATCCGGTATGCATAGCGGCCGCCCGTATCCGAGTGGTTGCAGATGTGGTTCGCGTCGAACGCGTCGACGAAGCCGAACGGGCCGTAGTCGATCGTCACGCCGAGGATCGACATGTTGTCGGTATTCATCACGCCGTGGCAGAACCCGACGGCCTGCCATTGCGCGACGAGCTCGGCCGTGCGCAGCGTCGCGGCTTCGAGCAGCGCGAGATAGGGATCGTCGGCGTCGCGGCAGGCCGGATAGAAGCGGTCGATCACGTGATCGGCGAGCGCGCGCAGCAGATCGGGGCGATTGTTCGAGAAGAAGTGCTCGAAATGGCCGAAGCGCACGAAGCTCTCCGACACGCGCGTGACGACGGCCGCCGTCTCGATCTCCTCGCGCACGACCGGCTGGTCGGAGCCGATCACGGTCAGCGCGCGCGTGGTCGGGATGCCGAGGTGGTGCATCGCTTCGGAGCACAGGAATTCGCGGATCGACGAGCGCAGCACCGCGCGGCCGTCGCCCATCCGCGAATAGGGCGTGCGGCCGCTGCCTTTGAGCTGCAGCTCGTAGCGGCGCCCGTCCGTGCCGGGCAACTCGCCGATCGTCAGCGCGCGGCCGTCGCCGAGCTGGCCGGCCCAGACGCCGAACTGATGGCCGGAGTACACGGACGCGTAGGGCAGCGCCTCGGCGGGCCAGTCGCGCGTCGGGTTGCCGGCGAACAGCTCGGCGAAGCCGGGCTGCGCGGCGAGCGACGCGGGCAGCCCGAGCAGGCGCGCGACTTCGTCGGAAAAGCCGACCACGTACGGCGCCGCGAGCGGTGCGGCCGGCAGCCGCGTATGAAACGCGTCGCCGAGCCGCAGGAACGCGTGGGTGTCGGGCGCGGCGAGCGTCGCGGCGAGGTCGGGCAGGGTGTCAGCCGGATCGGCTGCGCTTCGGGAAAACGACATGTTGAGCGCCTCTGGGTAAGCCGATATTGTAAGGCGGCGCTGCGCCGCCCGCATGGCGGCCCGCGCGATGCACGCCGCCCGCCCGGGCCGCCGCGCGCCGCTGCCGCCGCGCGGCCCGTCACCGATTCGCGTCCTTCAGGGAGAACAAGACGATGGGCAAGCCGTTGCTGGGCCAGATGATGGACATGCCGCTGCTGGTGTCGTCGCTGATCGCGCATGCCGCGCGTCACGCGGGCGACACCGAGATCGTATCGAAGCGGATCGAAGGCGACCTGCATCGCTATACGTATCGCGACTGCGAGCGGCGCGCGAAGCGGCTCGCGCAGGCGCTCGCGCGGCTCGGCGTCGAGGCGGGCGAGCGCGTCGGCACGCTCGCGTGGAACGGCTACCGGCATCTCGAGGCGTACTACGCGATCGGCGGCATGGGCGCCGTCTGCCACACGATCAACCCGCGGCTTTTTCCCGAACAGATCGCGTACATCGTCAATCACGCGGAAGACCGCTACGTGCTGTTCGACATCAACTTCGCGCCGCTCGTCGAGGCCCTCGCGCCGCAGTGTCCGAACGTGCGCGGCTGGATCGCGATGACCGACGTCGATCATCTGCCGCACGGCGCGACGCCGTACCTGTGCTACGAGACGCTCGTCGAGGCGGAGGACGGCCGCTACGACTGGCCGCGTCTCGACGAGCAGCAGGCGTGCGGGCTCTGCTACACGTCGGGCACGACCGGCAATCCGAAGGGCGTGCTGTATTCGAATCGCTCGACCGTGCTGCACGCATACGGCGCCGCGCTGCCCGACGCGATGAACCTGTCGGCGATGGACGCCGTGCTGCCGGTCGTGCCGATGTTCCACGTCAACGCATGGGGGCTGCCGTACGCGGTGCCGCTGACGGGCGGCAAGCTCGTGCTGCCGGGCAAGGATCTCGACGGCCGATCGCTCTACGAGCTGATGGAGGCCGAGCGCGTGACGTTTTCGGCGGGCGTGCCGACCGTATGGCTCGGGCTGCTGAACTACATGCGCGAGGCGGGCGTGCGCTTCTCGTCGCTGAACCGCACGGTGATCGGCGGTTCGGCCTGCCCGCCCGCGATGCTGCGCACGTTCGAGGACGATTACGGCGTACGCGTGATCCACGCGTGGGGCATGACCGAGCTGTCGCCGCTCGGCACGCTCGCGAAGCTGAACTGGGCGCAGTCGCAGCGGCCGCACGACGTGCAGCGGCGGCTGCTCGAAAAGCAGGGGCGCGTGATCGGCGGCGTCGACATGCGGATCGTCGGCCCGGACGGACAGGAGCTGCCGTGGGACGGCGTCGCGTACGGCGAGCTGCAGGTGCGCGGGCCGTGGGTGATCGACCGCTACTTCCGCAGCGACACCTCGCCGCTCGTCGACGGCTGGTTTCCGACCGGCGACGTCGCGACGATCGACGCGGACGGCTTCCTGCAGATCACCGACCGCAGCAAGGACGTGATCAAGTCGGGCGGCGAATGGATCAGCTCGATCGACGTCGAAAACGTCGCGATCGCGCACCCGGGCGTCGCGGAGGCCGCCTGCATCGCATGCGCGCATCCGAAGTGGACCGAGCGGCCGCTGCTCGTCGTCGTGCCGCGCGAAGGCGCGAACCTGACGCGCGAGGCGCTGCTCGCGTTCTACGAAGGCAAGGTCGCGAAATGGTGGATTCCGGACGACGTCGTGTTCGTCGAATCGCTGCCGCATACCGCGACCGGCAAGCTGCAGAAGCTGAAGCTGCGCGAAATGTTCCGCGACTACGTGCTGCCGACGGCGGTCTGCGCACCGTAACGCGGGCGCGGCCGGCCCTTCGGTCGGCCGCCGTTGCCGGCCGGTCGCCGTTACCGGTCGGCCTTGCCGGTCCCTTTGCCGGTCGCCCTTGCCGGTCGCCTGCGATCCGCCCCCGGATTGTGCGGAAATTCAAATTGAACGACCGTGCTTTTTCGTTGTATGCTGCCTCCGTTCGATCCGGACATGCGGCCGTTCGACCGCGCACAATGGAAGCGCCGCCACCCGGCGCGCGATGCATGGAGGCAGGCAGATGGCAGTGGATTACTCGACTCGCGACGGCGTCGCCGTCATCACGCTCAACAATCCGCCCGTCAACGGGCTCGGCCTGTCGACGCGGCTGGGCATCATGGACGCGCTCGAGCGCGCCGCGCACGATCCGTCGATCGCCGCGATCGTGCTGACGGGCGCCGGCCGCGCCTTCTCGGGCGGCGCCGACATCACCGAATTCAATACGCCCAAAGCGCTGCAGGAACCGACGCTGCATACCGTGATCCGCGCGGTGGAGGCGAGCGCGAAGCCGGTCGTCGCCGCGCTGCACAGCGTCGTGATGGGCGGCGGTCTCGAGCTCGCGCTCGGCGCCCACTATCGCGTGGCCGCGCGCGGTGCGCAGATCGCGCTGCCCGAAGTGAAGCTCGGGCTGCTGCCGGGCGCGGGCGGCACGCAACGCCTGCCGCGCGCGGTCGGCCTCGAGACCGCGCTGAACATGATCGTGTCGGGCGCGCCGGTGCCGTCCGAGCAGCTTGCCGAAAGCGGGTTGTTCGATCAGCTCGCCGACGGCGATCTGCTCGACGCGGCCGTCGCGTTCGCACGCAAGGCCGGCGCGCAGCCGGGGCCGCATCCGCGCGTGCGCGACCGCAAGATCGTCCACGACAACGCGGCGGGCTTCATCCAGTTCGCGCGCAATTCGGTGAAGGCCGCCGCGCCGAACTTCCCGGCGCCGCACAAGTGCATCGACGCGATCGAGGCCGGCGTGCTGCACGGTTTCGACAAAGGCAGCATCGCCGAGCGCGAAGGCTTCGTCGCGCTGATGATGACGCCGGAAAGCCGCGCGCTGCGGCACGCGTTCTTCGGCGAGCGCGCGGCGAGCAAGATTCCCGACGTGCCGGCCGACACGCCGGTGCGCGACATCCGCCGTGTCGCGGTGATCGGCGCGGGCACGATGGGCGGCGGCATCGCGATGAACTTCGTCAACGCGGGGCTGCCCGTCACGCTGCTCGAAACGAAGCAGGAGGCGCTCGAGCTCGGGCTCGCGACGATCCGCAAGAACTACGACGCGCAGGTGAAGAAGGGCAAGCTCACGCAGGAGAAGCTCGAGGCACGCATGGCGCTGATCGCGCCGACGCTGTCCTACGACGACCTGAAGGACGCGGATCTCATCGTCGAGGCCGTGTTCGAAGAGCTCGGCGTGAAGGAGCAGGTGTTCCGCAAGCTCGACGAAGTCGCGAAGCCGGGCGCGATCCTCGCGTCGAACACGTCGACGCTCGACGTGAACCGGATCGCCGCGTTCACGAAGCGTCCGCAGGACGTCGTCGGCATGCACTTCTTCAGTCCGGCGAACGTGATGAAGCTGCTCGAAGTCGTGCGCGGCGCGCAGACGGCGAAGGACGTGCTCGCGACCGTGATGGCCGTCGCGAAGAAGATCCGCAAGACGGCGGTGGTATCGGGCGTATGCGACGGCTTCATCGGCAACCGGATGATCGAGCAGTACATCCGGCAGGCGCTGTTCATGCTCGAGGAAGGCGCGCTGCCCGCGCAGATCGACCGCGCGATCGAGCAGTTCGGCTTCGCGATGGGGCCGTTCCGGATGAGCGACCTGGCCGGCAACGACATCGGCTGGGCGATTCGCAAGCGCCGCTACGTCGAGCAGCCCGACCTCCATTATTCGAAGATCGCCGATCGTCTCTGCGAGCAGGGCCGCTTCGGGCAGAAGACGGGCGCCGGCTGGTACGACTATGCGCCCGGCGATCGCCGCGCGCGGCCGTCGGCGCTCGTCGACGAGATGGTCGTCGCCTATTCGAAGGAGCGCGGCATCGAGCGACGCAAGATCGCCGACGACGAGATCGTCGAGCGGCTCGTGTTCGCGCTCGTCAACGAAGGCGCGAAGATTCTCGAGGAAAAGATCGCGTCGAAGGCGTCCGACATCGACATGGTCTATCTGACCGGTTACGGCTTCCCGCTGTGGCGCGGCGGCCCGATGCTGTACGCCGACATGGTCGGCCTCTACAACGTCGAGCGCGCGATTCGCCGCTACGCGGCCACGCCGAACGGCGACGCGTGGCGGCTCGCGCCGTCGATCGCGGAGCTCGCGAAGGCCGGCCGCGGATTCAACGGCTGACGCCGCGCGGCGCCGCGCACCGACTCGCAAGGAGAAACGCTATGAAACGCACCGACGACGTGCTGCTCGTGATCGACGTGCAGTACGACTTCATGCCCGGCGGCGCGCTGGCCGTCGCCGACGGCGACGCGGTCGTGCCCGTGATCAACGCGCTCGCGCAGCGGTTCGAGCGCGTCGTGATCACGCAGGACTGGCATCCGCGCGAGCACGTGTCGTTCGCGGCGAATCATCCGGACGGCGAACCGTTCTCGACGATCGCGCTGCCGTACGGCGAGCAGGTGCTGTGGCCCGTGCACTGCGTGCAGGACACCGAAGGCGCGGCGCTGCATCGCGACCTCGACCTGCCGCACGCGCAGCTCGTGATCCGCAAGGGCTGCGATCCGCGCGTCGACAGCTATTCCGCATTCGTCGAAGCCGATCGCACGACGCGCACGGGCCTCGCCGGCTACCTGCGCGAGATCGGCGCGAAACGCGTCTGGTGCTGCGGGCTCGCGACCGACTATTGCGTCGCGTGGTCGGCGCTCGACGCGCGCGCGGCGGGCTTCGACGCCGCGGTGATCGACGATGCGTGCCGCGCGATCGACCTGAACGGCTCGCTCGCGCACGCATGGCAGCAGATGCAGGCGGCGGGCGTCGCACGCGTGACGTCCGATGGCGTGCGCGCCAGCGCATAGCGCCGCCTTTCCACTCGATTCAGCACATCAGGCAGGAACGAAGGAGACTCGCATGACCGAAGCCGTAATCGTATCGACCGCACGCACGCCGCTCGCGAAATCGTGGCGCGGCGCCTTCAACATGACGCACGGCGCGACGCTCGGCGGCCACGTGGTCGCGGCGGCGCTCGAGCGCGCGAAGCTCGACCCGGCACGCGTCGAGGACGTGATCGTCGGCTGTGCGAATCCGGAGGGCGCGACGGGCGGCAACATCGCGCGGCAGATCGCATTGCGCGCGGGGCTGCCGGTCAGCGTGCCGGGCATGACGGTGAACCGCTTCTGCTCGTCGGGGTTGCAGACGATCGCACTCGCCGCCCAGCGGATCATCGCGGGCGAGGGCGACGTCTACGTCGCCGGCGGCGTCGAGTCGATCTCGTGCGTGCAGAACGAGATGAACCGGCACATGGCGTACGAGGGCTGGCTGCTCGAACACAAGCCGGAAATCTACTGGACGATGCTGCAGACGGCCGAGAACGTCGCGAAGCGCTACGGGATCTCGAAGGAGCGTCAGGACGAATACGGCGTGAACTCGCAGCTCAAGGCCGCTGCCGCGCAGGAAGCGGGGCGCTTTCGCGACGAGATCGTGCCGATCACCGTGCGCGCCGGCATCGCGGACAAGGCTACCGGCCGCCTGTTCACGAAGGAAGTGACGGTGTCGGCCGACGAGGGGATCCGTCCGGACACGACGCTCGACGGCGTGTCGAAGATTCGTCCGGCCGTGCCGGGCGGCGTGATCACGGCCGGCAATGCGAGCCAGTTTTCCGACGGCGCGGCCGCGTGCGTCGTGATGAGTGCCGCGGCCGCGCAGCGCGAAGGGCTCCAGCCGCTCGGCGTGTTCCGCGGCTTCGCGGTGGCCGGCTGCGAGCCGGACGAGATGGGCATCGGCCCCGTGTTCGCGGTGCCGAAGCTGCTGAAGCAGACAGGGCTCAGCGTCGACGACATCGGGCTCTGGGAGCTGAACGAAGCGTTTGCGGTGCAGGTGCTGTACTGCCGCGACACGCTCGGGATCCCTGACGATCGCCTGAACGTGAACGGTGGCGCAATCGCGGTCGGCCACCCGTACGGCGTGTCGGGCACGCGGCTGACCGGCCACGCGCTGATCGAAGGCAAGCGGCGCGGCGTCAAGTATGCGGTCGTCACGATGTGCATCGGCGGCGGGCAGGGCGCGGCCGGCCTGTTCGAAATCGTCTGACGTTTTGCCTGCCGTGCCGGCCGCCGCGCGACTGCGGCGCGCGCGGCACGGCGCTCCCCACGACGGCCGCCGCCTGCATGCGGCATGCCGGCCGCAATGCCGTTTCCCCTCACTTGTCAAACGAATCGCCGCTTCTATACTTGCTCTGACATTTGCCTTTCGGAACAGAGGGGCCGACGCGCGCGCCATGGCCGGGTCGCGCGCATGCGGCTGCGACACGCGAATCCGCAGCAAATCGATCGGGAAACGAATTGAGTACGACCTTTGCAGCCGGGGAACCGCCCCGCGTCGTGAGCGCGGCTGCGCGGATTTACGCGAAATGCCTGCTGGTCGGATTCGCGCTGCTGCCCGCCTATCTCATCGCCTACCTGTGGTTCTGCGCCGATCCGCGCGCGACCTTCGAGAACCACGCATTCCATGAAATCGCGATTGCGGCCGCGACCGTCGAGGGCGCGTTCGTCACGTACGTCACCTGGGTCTGCTATCGATCGTCGGGCGAACCGCTGTTGCGCTGGCTCACGCTCGGCTTTCTCGGCTTCGCGATGATCTACGCGCTGCACGGCGTGTTTACCGGCGCCGCGCATCACAACATCTGGCTGTTCCTGCTCTACGGGCCCGCGTCGCGGCTCGTGATGTCGATCCTGCTGCTGACCGGCCTGCTGTCGTATTCGCGCGCGCCCGATCGCGCCGACAGGCGCACGAGCGCGCGCACATGGCTGCCGTGGATCGTCGCGTTTGCGCTCGTCGACGTCGCGGTCGCGTATCTCGCGTATTCGCCGATCGCGGGCGCGCTCGGCACGCGGCTCGCGATGGAGGGCGGCGCGCTCGTCTTCTCGCTGCTGAACGTCGCCGTGCTGCTCGCGCGACGCATCCGTTCGCCGCTGATGGTGATCTACGGCGTGTCGATCACGGCGTTCGCGCTGTCGTCGCTCGCGTTCCTGCTCGGCAAGCCGTGGAACCACATGTGGTGGCTCGCGCACGCGATCTTCGCGGGCGGCTTCTTTTTGCTCAGCTACGGCGTCGTGCAGGCGCTGCAGACGACGCGCTCGTTCTCGGCGATCTACAGCCAGCAGGATCTGATGAGCCGCCTCGCGGAATCGATGGCGCGCACCGAGAGCGCGCTGCTCGAACTGCGACGCACGAACCAGAAGCTCGAATACATGGCCGCGACCGATCCGATGACGGGCGCGTCGAACCGCCGGCAATTCATCGCGCAGGTCGAACGCGAGATCGGGCGCGCCGAGCGCGACGGCACGCCGTTCTGCCTGCTCGCGCTCGACCTCGACAATTTCAAGCACATCAACGACGCGTACGGCCATCAGATCGGCGACGAAGTGCTGCGCGGCGTCGTGCGCCAGTGCCTCGACGCGATCCGGCCGAGCGGCGCGCTCGCGCGCGTCGGCGGCGAGGAGTTCATGGCCTTGCTGCCCGAGATGCCGCTCGAGGGGGCACGGATGACGGCCGAGCGCGTGCGTTCGTCGATCGCCACTGCGCCGTTCGGCCTCGACTTCAAGCGCGTACAGGTGACGGTCAGTGTCGGTGTGGCCCAGTACGGCGTCGACGGCAGCACGGTCGACGCGCTGCTGCGCGTCGTCGACGAACGGCTGTATCAGGCGAAGCGGGAAGGACGCAATCGCGTCGTCGCGCGGTGACGCTTTGCGCGGCAATGCATTTGCCCGGACCGGTGTGAGCGCGTGCCTTCCCGTACGTCGCCCCGGACGGCGAAGCCGTGCCGGGGCGCCATCGCGTGATCGACCGCCGCGTAATCGACGCGCGCTGCGCTAGGGAAACGCTGATTTATTCGGCTCGGCGGTCATCGCAGACGTAGC
>NZ_JBQYLP010000070.1:0-28777 GCF_052683555.1 Burkholderia sp. BC1 | reverse complement strand
TCGGCTACGTCTGCGATGACCGCCGAGCCGAATAAATCAGCGTTTCCCTAAGCCAATTTCATCACCGCTTTAAGATCGTCCTGATGTGCTGACAGACGGATTGCCCTTGGGCAATTCGTCTGTCGCGTTGCGCCCGGCGATCGTGATGCGATGGCACAGTTAATCTTCATCGGCGCATTTCTGGCTTGGGCGGCGTTTGTCGCAGCAAGCGATGTTCGCGTTCGGCGCGTTCCGAATTCGCTCGTTCTCGGCGGACTGGCTTTGGCGTTTCTGAGTGCATTTCTGCACGCCAATCCGTTCGGCATTTCTCCGCTTTCGGCAACGATCGGCATGCTGATCGGCCTGATTGCTTTAGTCCCGTTTTTCCTGCTTCGCGTGATGGGCGCAGCAGACCTCAAGGTCTTCGCGGTACTCGGCGCCTGGTGCGGCCCGCATGCGCTGCTCTGGCTGTGGATCGTCGCGAGTCTTGCCGCCGGTATCCATGCGCTGGTGCTGATGCTGGTGTCGCGCACGCCGATTCGCGCCTTGTGGCCGCAGGGGCAGCCGGCGCTCGCGCTCGGCGGTCATCGCGCCACACCGTACGCGGCCTGCCTCGTGGCGCCGGCGGCCATGTGGCTCGTCTACCTTGCCGTGGCGGGAGGCGGTCGATGAAGCGGCCAGGAACGCTCTGCCGGCGGCGGCATCAGCGCGGTGCGACGGCCGTCGAGTTCGCGATCGTGTTCCCGCTGTTCTTCCTGATCTTCTATGCGATCGTCACCTTCGGGATGGTTTTCGTCATTCAGCAGAGCCTCACTTTCGCGGTCAGCGAGGGCGCACGGGCCGGCTTGAATTACGCACCCGGCCTGGGTGGCGACCTCACTTCATGTGCGACCGCGTCGAATTCCGCGACGCGTACGCAGAACGCGTGCAATACGACACTGGGCGCATTGGGTTGGCTGGGCAGCGACGCGCAGCACCTGTCGGTTGCCGTCAAGACGACCGCGTGCAGCGACGGCTCGTCGGGTTTGACGAACTGCCTGACGGTCACCGCGAGCTATTCGCCGCTTGCCTGGCTCGCGACGATGCCGTTTGTCGGGAAAGTGCTGAACGGGCCGCTGACGAGTTCCGCGGTCGTACAGATTCCGCAGTCGATGCTGTAACGGGCGCATGTGAGCCGCGCGACGCAAGAATATTCGAGCATTCATTCCGGCATTCCTAGATCAACATGACGAACAACTTGACGAAGATCATCGCGGGGCTCCTGATCGCGATCGCGGTTCTGCTCGGCATCTATGCCTGGATGCTCGGGCGTAGCACGCCGCGTCCCGCGCCGGTACAGCAAACGATTGCTGCGAGCCCGGTGCCGATCGTCGTCGCGACGCGCACGCTGCCGGCCGGGCAGCCGATCGCCGCCGACGCATTGAAAATCCAGCCGACGTCGCCCGTGCCCGCCGGCGCATTCGCCGACGCCTCCACACTCGTCGGCCGCGTGCCGGCGCGCGACATCCCGGCGTCTTCGCCGGTCGTCTCCGACGCGCTCGTATCGGGGCTCGCCGAGGACGTGCAGCCGGGCGAGCGCGCGGTGGCAGTGCGCGTCGACGAAACGAACGCGGTCGGCAACCGGCTGCGTCCCGGCAATTTCGTCGACGTGTTCCTGAACCTGAAGCGCGAAGGCAACGCGATGCTCGACGGCGAGGTGTCGCAGACGCAGGCGCGGCTGTTGATGTCGAAAGTCCGTGTGCTCGCATTCGGCGACGCTACGCCGGAGCGCGACAGCGGCAGCAATACGAACGGCAGCAACGCGCAGCCGAGCAACGTGCGGATTGCCGTGCTCGCCGTGCCGACCGCGCAGGTCGACGCGCTGACGCTCGGCGAGGCGAGCGGCCGCCTGACGCTCGCGCTGCGCAATCCGCGCGACGACGAAATGGCGATGCAGACGGTCGCGGTGCGCACGGACAACAAGCTGTCGCCGTCGGCGCTCGCCGCGACGGGCGTATCGCTGCAGCAACTGTCCGGCACCACGAGAACCGCCGTCGCGAACGTGAACGTTCCGCCGCTGCCGACGCGGCTGCCGCCGGCGGTCCGCTCGAGCGCGGGTGGCGGCAGCATTGAAGTGATTCGAGGCGGCCGGTCGGAAACGGTTGCGTATTGAACGGTATCGATGGCCATCGATGTCAGCGACGACAAGTAAGCATGGCCGCACGGCGGCCTACGACACAATGAAAAACACCCTGATTGCTTTCGCGATTGCCGTCTGGACCCTGACCTTCGCGTCGCTCGCGAGTGCGAGCGGCACGATCGAACTCGCGGTCGGCGCGCAGCGCCAGATTTCGGCCGGGCGCGCGCTGCAACGCGTGGCGGTCGGCGATCCGGCGATCGCCGACGTGCTGATCATGAAGGGCAGCCGCTCCGGGGCCGTGCTCGTGATCGCGAAAGCGCCGGGCGCGACGAACGTGATGCTCTGGGAGCGCGGCCGCGACGAGCCGACGGTCTGGAACGTGGAAGTCGTCGACGCGGCTGCGCACGCGGTGCTCGACGATTCGACGCCGCGCGTGAACACGTACGGCGGCACGTCGGTGTTGCGCGGCACGGCGACGTCGCTCGATGCGCACGAACGGGCGGTCGCGGTGGGCAAGAACGTGAGCGGAAAGGGGACGGTCATCGATCGCTCGACGCTGGCCGGCAAGAACGTCGTGCAGGTCGACGTGCGCGTCGTCGAATTCAGCCGCTCGGTGCTCAAGCAGGTCGGCTTCAATTTCTTCAAGCAGAGCAACGGCTTTTCGTTCGGCTCGTTCTCGCCGGGCGGCGTTCAGTCGTACAACGGCGGCGCGGGGCCCGGCTCGGCCGGCTACCTTCCGACGCTTGGCGCGCCCGTGGCGTCTGCGTTCAACCTCGTCGTCAATGCGGCCGGCCGCGGCATCTTCGCGGATCTGTCGCTGCTCGAGGCGAACAACCTCGCGCGCGTGCTCGCCGAGCCGACGCTCGTCGCGCTGTCGGGCCAAAGCGCGAGCTTCCTCGCCGGCGGCGAAATTCCGGTGCCGTCGCCGCAAGGGCTCGGGTCGACGGCGATCCAGTGGAAGCAGTACGGTGTCGGCCTGTCGCTGACGCCGACCGTACTGAGCCCGCAGCGCATCGCGCTGAAGGTTGCGCCCGAATCGAGCCAGCTCGACTTCGTGAACAGCGTAACGATCAGCGGCGTCGCCGTGCCCGGCATCACGACGCGTCGCGCCGATACGACGGTCGAGCTCGGCGACGGCGAAAGCTTCGTGATCGGCGGCCTGATCGATCGCCAGACGATGTCGAACGTCAGCAAGGTGCCGCTGCTCGGCGACCTGCCGATCATCGGGACGTTTTTCAAGAACCTGAACTACCAGCAGAACGACAAGGAACTGCTGATCATCGTCACGCCGCATCTGGTCGCGCCGATCGCGAAGGGCGCGGCACTGCCTGCGACGCCGGGCCAGTTGTCGGAGCAGCGCGACGGCCCGGTGTGGCGCTCGTATCTGGGCGGCGCCGCCTCGCCGGATGCCGCACCGGGATTTTCGAAATGAACGCGAAACATTGCAGGTTGCGGCGCGTCGCGACGATCTGCGTATTCGGGGCTGTTCGAGATGAATGCACGAACCCAATCATTGTCTGAACCCGCCGTGACCGACTATTTCGTCTGCGCCTCGTCGAAAGAATCGCACGTCCGCTGGCTCGCCGATACGCTCGTGTCGGCCGGCGCGGTCGAAGGCGCGTCGCTCGAGCCGGGCGTCCTCGCACAGCGCATCACGGGACTCAATCCGGCGCTCGTGTTCATCGATTTCTCCGACGGCAGCGCGGCCGCGAGCGTCGCGGCGGCCGCCGTGCGCGCGGCGCATCCGGGGCTGCCGATCGTCGCGCTCGGCTCGCTGGCTCAGCCGGAAAGCACGCTCGCCGCGCTGCGCGCCGGCGTGCGCGATTTCATCGATGTGTCGGCGTCGGCCGAGGACGCGCTGCGCACGACGCGCGGGTTGCTCGCGAACGTCGGCGAGCCGGCGAGCCGCCACGGCAAGGTCGTCGCGCTGCTCGGCGCGCGCGCCGGCATGGGCGTCAGCACGCTCGCGGCGAATCTCGCGGTGTGGCTGCAGAAACATGCGCTGGGGCCCGGCGCGGCCGCCAAGCCGGACGCCGGCGTGCCGGCCGGCCGTCAAACCGCGCTGCTCGATCTCGGCCTGCCGGCCGGCGACGGCGCGCTGTTCCTGAACACGCGCTGCGAGTTCCATTTCGTCGATGCCGTGCAGAACCTGCGCCGCATCGACCGCACCTTCGTCAACACCGCGCTGACGCGCCATCGCAGCGGCGTCGCGCTGACCACGCTGCCGCCCGATCTGGGCGGCTTGCGCGACGTGTCCTATGCGTCGTGCATCGGGCTGCTGAACCGTTTTCGCGCATTCTTCGACCAGCAGGTCGTCGATCTCGGCGGCTTCTCGAACCGCGAGTTCGTGACGCAAATCGCATCGTCCGCCGACGAGGCGTGGCTCGTCTGCGACCAGGGCGTCGCGTCGATCGTGTCCGCGGCCGATCTGCTGACCGGGCTGCGCGATGCGGGCGTCGACACCGACCGCCTGCGGCTCGTCGTCAATCAGTACGATCCGGCGCTCGACCTGCTGCCCGGCCAGATCGCCGACCGGCTCGGCATTGCGCTCGTCGGGACGCTGCCGTCGCGCCGCGTCGCACTCGGGCGTGCCGCGAACCAGGGGCGGCTGATCGTCGACGAAGCCGAGCGCGATCCGTACGTGCGCGCGCTCGAGCAACTCGCCGCGCGGCTGCCCGGCGTGTCCGGCAGCGCGAGTCCGTCGCGCACGGCGCCGCGGCTGTCCGCGCTCAAACGTCTCATTCAACCTTCGTCCAAGCGGTCGTAAGCGATGGCACACGACATTCAATTCGCCGACGGCGCAGCGCCGTTCTCCCAGACGCAGCAATTTCACGACATCAAGAATGCCGCGCACGAGCATCTGCTGACGCGTATCGAGGAGCTGGGCGCCGAGTTCGGCCGTTGGTCGCGACAGGCGATCAACCAGTTCGTCGATCTCGAGATCGACAGCTTCGTGCGTCTGCGCCGCATCCCGCTCAACGAGAACGAGGTGCGCACGATCGCCGAGGCGCTGACGAAGGAGCTCGCCGGCTTCGGCCCGATCGAGGATCTGCTCGCCGATCCGGCCGTCGAGGACATCCTGATCAACGGCTACAAGGACGTGTATGTCTCGCGTCACGGGATCCTGACGAAGCTGCCGGTCCGCTTCACCGACAACGCGCATCTGCTGCGGATCGTGCGCCGCATCCTCGCGCCGATCGGCCGCCGTCTCGACGAATCGAATCCGATGGTCGACGCGCGCCTGCCGGACGGCGGCCGCGTCAACGTCGTGATCGAGCCGCTGTCGATCGACGGGCCGATCGTCTCGATCCGGAAGTTCCGCAAGGACCCGCTGAAGCCTGCGGACCTGCTCGGCAACGGTACCTACAACGAGGAAATCGGTGCGCTGCTCGAAGCCGCGGTGGAGGCGCGCTGCAACGTGCTGGTGTCGGGCGGCACGAGTTCCGGCAAGACGTCGCTGCTCAATGCGCTCGCGTTCCACATCCCAGAAATCGAACGCGTCGTGACGATCGAGGACACGGCCGAGCTGTCGCTGAACCATCCGCACGTCGTGCGGCTCGAGAGCCGGCCGGGCGGTTTCGACGGCACGGGCGTCGTGACGATCCGCGACCTGCTGCGCAATACGCTGCGGATGCGTCCGGACCGGATCATCGTCGGCGAAGTGCGCGGCGGCGAAGTGCTCGAAATGCTGCAGGCGATGAACACGGGCCACGACGGCTCGATGGGCACCGTGCACGCGAGTTCGCCGCGCGAGTGCCTGTACCGCCTCGAGATGCTCGCGGGCTTCGCCGGCTTCCAGGGCACCGAGTCGAGCTTGCGCAGGCAGATCGCGAACGCGATCGATTTCATCGTGCAGATCGGGCGCCTCTCGAACGGGCGACGCCGGATTCTTTCGATCACCGAAGTGACCGGGCTGTCCGACAACATCATCTCGACGCAGGAGCTCTATCGCTACGAGGCGCGCGTGACGCCGGAAGGCGAGGAGGTCGATCACTGGGAATCGCTCGGCATTCATCCGCACTCGCCGAAGCTCGCGCGCTTCCGCCAGACGCTCGCGAACAGCGGCTTCGGCGACACCGGCGGGTTCGGCGGCGGCTTTGGAGGCGGCGGCTTCGGTCGCGGCGGGGGCTTCAATGTATAGCGCGATGCTCTGGGTGCTCGCGTTCGCGATGCTGTGCGTGGCGTCCGGGCTCATGCTGTGGCGGCATGCGGAAACGCGCCGCGTGCGCACCGACGCGAAGCGCTTCATGGACAGCCGGCTCGAGCCGGGCGCGCGCGCGGCGGCGCCGGCCGCGAGGCCTGCGGCGTCCGGCGCGGCCGCGGCATCGGGCGCGGCACGCGGCACGCCGCAGCCGGCCGGCGCGCGCGGTCCGGCGCCAGGCACGTTCTGGTCGCACGGATACGCGGTCGCGGCCGATTATCTGACCCATCTCGCGAGCCGCGCCGGGATCGCTGATGCGCGCGGCAAGGCGCTCGTCGCGTTGGCGGTGCTCGTCGCGCTGGCGGCCATCGCCGCTAGCCGTGGCGGTCCGCTCGCGTGTCTCGCCGCGCTTGCCTGCGGCATCTCGGTGTTCGGCGTGTGGCTCGCATCGCGCATCCAGCGGCGCCGGCTGAAGATCGTCCGGCAGATTCCGTCGTTTCTCGACGGGATCGTACGGCTCGTGACGCTCGGCAACAGCGTGCCGGCCGCGTTCCAGGCTGCATTGCTGACGACCGAGGAGCCGTTGCGCGGATGTCTCGATCACGTGTCGCGGATGCTGCGCGGCGGTGTCGAGATCGATCGCGCGATGCTGCATATCGCGAAGATCTACCGGACCGAGGAATTCGAACTCGTCGGTTCGGTGCTGCGGTTGTCCGTCAAATACGGCGGCCGCGCGGACGTGATGCTCGAACGCATGGCCGTGTTCATGCGCGATCTCGAACAGGCCGAGCGCGAACTGACCGCGATGTCGGCCGAGACGCGGCTGTCGGCATTCGTGCTCGTGATGCTGCCGATCGCAATCGCGAGCTTCGTGATCATGACGAACCCCCAGTATCTGCACGGGATGTGGAACGATCCGAGCGGACAAATGCTGCTCGTGATCGCGTTCCTGCTCCAGTTGTTCGGCAGTATCTGGCTGTATCGAATGGCTCGACTGAGGTGATGCAATGACGGCTACCCAGATCGGCGCGTTGGCGCTCGCACTCGGCGCATTCGGCCTGTTGCTGCTCGGGATCGCCGCGTTGCGGCGCGCGAGCGCGACTTCGCGTGCGGAGCGCGCGCTGAGCGATGCGCTCGACCGGCGAATGGCCGCGCTCGAAGCGGCGCGCACGCGCCCCGCAGGCGAAGAGGAGGCCGCTGCGAAACCCGATGCGCGCCGCAGTCAGCGTATCGAACGCTTGCTCGAGCGGCTGTCGGCCGCCGGCATGCGCTGGCTCGACACAGGGCTCGGCAAGCATGTGGTCGCCGAAGAGGACCGCCGGCTGCTCGAGCAGTGCGGCTATGTCGATGCCCGCACGCGCGGCTTGTTTCTGAGCGCGCGGCTCGCGATGGGCGTCGGGCTGCCGCTGCTGTTCGCGATCGCGGCGAGCGGCCGTGTGAGCGGCGGGTACTGGATGATCGGCATGTGCGCGGCGTTCGGGTTCGGCTTCATGCTGCCGAAGCTTTACATCCGGCGTCGCGCGGCGGCGCGGCGACAAAGCGTCGGCAACGAATTGCCGTTGCTCGTCGACATGCTGCGTTTGCTGCAGGGCGTCGGGCTCTCGCTCGATCAAAGCCTGCAGGTCGTGACGAACGATTTTCGCGGGATGCTGCCCGTGCTGTCGTCGGAAGTCGGCATCGCGCAACGGCAGTTCGCGGCGGGCCGCACGCGCGAGCAGTCGTTGCAGCGGCTGTCGAGCGGCTTCGACAACGAGGATTTGCGTGCCGTCGTGCGCTTGATGATTCAGGTCGACAAGCATGGCGGCGCGGTGCAGGAGCCGCTGAAGCAATTCGGCGACCGGCTGCGCGAGACGCGCCGCGCGCTGCTGCGCGAGCGGATCGGTCGATTGACGGTGAAGATGACCGGCGTGATGGTGCTGACGCTGTTGCCCGCGCTGCTGATCGTGACGGCCGGGCCCGGGATGCTCGCGGTAATGCGCGCGCTGTCGCCGCACCATTGATGGACGGAAGGAAAGGACGATGAAGCGGATCAGCCAGACGATGCGATGCGCGGGCGCGGCAGCGGCAGCGCTGCTGCTCGGTGCGTGCGCGACGAAGGACAGCGGCTACGGCGTCAACGCGCAGACCGAGCGCGCGGCGCTGCTGCAGGCGGCCGACCAGAAGCAGGCCGTGCCCGATACGCCGGGGATGTATCTGGGATTGATTCAACGGATGCAGACGCAGGGGCTGTACTACGCGTCGCTTGCGCATATCGATGCGTACGAGAAGGCGTACGGCGGCTCGCCGGACACGATCCTGCTGCGTGCGGATGCGCTTCGAATGACCGATCAGCCGGCCGCGAGCGCGGCCGCGTATACGCAGCTGCTGCAGACGCCGCTCGCCGCGCGCGGCTATCGCGGGCTCGGTCTGCTCGCCGGCGCGGCGGGCGATTTCGAGCGCGCGGTGCAGGCGCTGACGCGCGCGTCCGATCTTGCGCCGACCGATGCGTCGCTGCTGTCGGATCTCGCGTACGCGAAGCTGCGCAACGGCGATGTGGTCGGTGCGCGCGTGCCGCTGATGAAGGCGGTCGAACTGGATCAGCGCAATCCGAAGATCGTCAGCAACCTGGCGCTTTATCTGCTCGCGGCCGGGCGCTCGCAGGATGCGCAGCGGCTGATGAATCAGCAGCGCTTGTCGCCCGACATCCGCAAGGACATCGCGAACGACGCCGCGAAGATCGCAGCGGCCGTGCGCGCGCAGCAACGGGCGGTGGCGACGCCGCCGGTCGTGTCGCGACGCGGTGCAACCGAGCCGATCACGCCGATGGCGAGCAATCTCGGTTACGACCAGACCGTGCCGCTGCTGCAACGGTTTGCACAATGAATGGACAGGCGGGGAACGACATGAACGGCAACAAGCGGCAGCGGAACGGGTGGGCGGCGCGGATTGCGCTGGCGGGTGCGATCGCGTGGACGGCAGCGGGCGCGGGCGTCGCCTGTGCGCAGGCGACGGCGTCGGCGTCGGACGTCGGGCGCTCGACGACGGAATGGCTGTCGATGCAGCGCGACAACCGCGCGGCGGCGCCGACGCAGCCGTTGCTCGGCGACGTCGCGTCGCTGGTTTATCAGCGGTATCTGGAATCGTTCAAGCATAAGATTCCGGAGTCGATGGGTTCGACGTTGAGTTCAAGCGGCATGTCGTCGTCAGCCGGCGCAGGCGCTGCTCAATAGCGAGGTGAAGATGCGCTCGGATCCGCGGCGACAAGACGGTTTTGCTCAGTCGCAACGCGCCAGCTCGAAAGCTCAGCGGGGCTCGGTGGCGGTCGTCGCCGCGATCTGGATTGCGGTCGCCCTCATCGTGCTCGGCTCGATCGACGTCGGAAATCTCTATTTTCAGCGGCGTGATTTACAGCGCGTGGCGGACATGACCGCGCTCGCAGCCGTACAGAGTGTGAACGATTTGTGCCCGCAGACGGATACGATCGTGACCGCATCGGGATCGAATGCCGTCGTGACGGCCGCATATCGGGGCGCCGCATTGAACGGATTCGATGCGCAGGCTTCGGGCAATTCGATGAGCGTTGCATGCGGTCGCTGGGATGTGAGCGACTACGGTGCGTCCGCGGGCTATTTCGGAACGGCGACGAACCAGTTGAATGCGGTCCGAGTAGTGGCCACGAAGACCGTGCCGCTTTTTTTCATCGGCCCGCCACGCACGATCAGCGCTGCATCGACGGCCAAGGCGAGCAATATCGACACGTTTTCGATCGGCACGACGCTTGCGATGTTCGGCAGCAACCAGGATTGCGCCGGCAACAGCGTTTCAGCCGATCAGCGCAACACCGGGCTCGTCAATGCATTGCTCGGTGCACTGCTTAATACGTCGCTGTCACTCAATATCGGTTCGTATCAGGCGCTCGCGTGCACGCGCGTGAAGGTCGGCGATCTGGTGAAGGCGCAAGTCGGCGCCGGCACCGTCGATCAGTTGCTGGCGACGAAGCTTACGCTGAACCAGCTGGTATCGGTGATGGTAACGGCGTTGAAGAATACGTCGGTGGCAAACCTCGGCATCTATTCGTCGGCGAGTTCTGCCGCGCTCGATACGTTGGCGAACCTGACGCTGCCCGGCGGCCAGATTCCGATCGGCGACTCGAGCAAGGCGCCGGGGCTGTTGTCGCTCGGCATCGCGAATACGCAGGCGGCTGCCGACGCATCGGTCAGCTTGCTCGATCTGCTGTTCACAGCTGCGGAGATCGCCAACGCTAATGCGAAAAGCCCGGCCGTCAACGTCAATACGGGACTCAATTTGCTCGGTCTCGCTCAGGCGACGCTGCAGGTGCAAGTCATTCGTCCGCCGACGATCGCGATCGGCGAGGGCGGCACGGATCCGTTGAAGCCGGCCGGCACCTGGCGTACGTCCGCTCACACGGCGGACGTCGCGGTCTATCTGAATATCGGCGTCGGGACATGGGATCTACTCAGCCTCCTCGGTATTTCGGCGCAGGTCCAGTTGCCCGTCTACCTCGAGGTGGCGCCCGGCACTGCGGTGCTGACGTCCACGAATTGCGCCGCGACCGCCGCGGACAGCCGTGCGTATATCACTGCGACGCCCGGACTGCTGAACGCTTGCGTCGGCGACGCGCCGCTCAACAAGTACGGCATGATGGACGTATCGAGCGGCTACTCGTGCAGCAAGACGGCGACGCTAGTGCACGTCGACGTGCTCGGCAAGCTCGGCATCGCGACGCTCGACGCAACCGTTCCAGCGATCTCGGTTCCCGGCGTGGCGTCCACGGGCGGATCGTTGGTTTTCGACGGGATCAGCGGTAATTCCGACGACTATCAGAGCACGAGCTCCGGAGTGGGTCACGTATTGGCGAACGCGTTGAGCGGCCCCGTCGCAGCACTTTCAAGTTCGGCGGGGCTCGTCGTCAACGCGACGCTGCTCGGGATCCCGATCCGTGTGAGCAGCGGGTTGATCGGGAATCTGCTCGCACTGCTGACTCAATCGACGCTGAATCCGATACTTGGAGCACTGGATCAGCTGCTCGTACCGTTGCTTCAGCTCCTTGGTGTTCAGGTCGGCGTAGCCACGGTGCACAATATGTCGCTGGCTTGCGGTGTCGCACAAACGGTAGGTAATTAAAGAAGCAGTTGAAACCGATGAGAACCCCCCCCGCAATCGAAGAACTCGACCTCTACGTCTGGGAAGGCAAGGCGGACATCGTCGACCGCGTCGCCCGATGCATGGCGAGCTTCGACGTCGAAGTGATCCGCGCCGACAACGCGGAGATCTCGCCCGAACGCGCCGCGTTGCGGCCGTCGCTCGCGATCATCAGCGTGACGATGATCGAAAGCGGCGCGGCGTTCCTGCGCGACTGGCAAGCCAACATCGGCATGCCGGTCGTGTGGGTCGGCGCCGCGCGCGATCACGACGCGTCGCAGTATCCGCCCGAGTACTCGCATATCCTCCCGCTCGACTTCACGTGCGCGGAACTGCGCGGCATGGTCGGCAAGCTCGTCACGCAATTACGCGCGCACGCCGCCGAAACGCTGCAGCCGTCGGTGCTCGTCGCGCACTCGGAATCGATGCAGGCGCTGCTGCGCGAAGTCGATACCTTCGCCGATTGCGATACGAACGTGCTGCTGCACGGCGAGACCGGCGTCGGCAAGGAACGCATCGCGCAGTTGCTGCACGAAAAGCATTCGCGCTATCGGCACGGCGAATTCGTGCCGGTCAACTGCGGCGCGATTCCGGACGGCCTGTTCGAATCGCTGTTCTTCGGGCACGCGAAAGGCTCGTTCACCGGCGCGGTTGTTGCGCATAAAGGCTATTTCGAGCAGGCCGCCGGCGGTACGCTGTTTCTCGACGAAGTCGGCGATCTGCCGCTCTATCAGCAGGTGAAGCTGCTGCGCGTGCTCGAAGACGGTGCGGTGCTGCGTGTCGGCGCGACGTCGCCCGTCAAGGTCGATTTCCGGCTCGTCGCGGCGAGCAACAAGAAGCTGCCGCAGCTCGTGAAGGAAGGGCTGTTCCGCGCGGATCTCTATTACCGGCTCGCGGTGATCGAGCTCAACATTCCGTCGCTCGAAGAGCGCGGGGCGGTCGACAAGATCGCGCTGTTCAAGTCGTTCGTCGCGGAGGTGGTCGGCGAGGAGCGGCTCGCGGAATTGCCGGATCTGCCGTACTGGCTTGCCGACGCGGTCGCGGACAGCTATTTCCCCGGCAACGTCCGCGAACTGCGCAATCTGGCCGAGCGCGTCGGCGTGACGGTGCGGCAGACGGGCGGCTGGGACGCCGCGCGGCTGCAGCGCTTGATCGCACACGCGCGCAGCGCCGCGCAGCCGGTGCCGGCGGAAAGCGCGGCGGAGGTGTTCGTCGACCGCAGCAAGTGGGACATGAACGAGCGCAACCGCGTGATTGCCGCGCTCGACGCGAACGGCTGGCGGCGCCAGGATACCGCGCAGCAACTGGGGATCAGCCGCAAGGTGCTGTGGGAAAAAATGCGGAAGTACCAGATATTCGACGAAGAGCCCGAGACCCGCGAAAGCGAGTAATTAATGAGATAAAATCCCGCTGAATTACAACAACTCGCGCGGGGAATAACACTTGAAGAGCCATATTACGGGGTTGGGGCGAGCGTTCGTATTGCTCGCTGCGGTAGGAGGCATGCACGGCGCGTACGCGCAAGGGCTCGCCGGCAATACGGCCTCGCCGGTGCAGCAGGCGTCGGCGCCGGTGGCGGCAATTCCGTCGGTCGATACGCAGGGGCAGACGGCGGTGCAGGCCCAGGTCGGCGAGACGACCGGGCAGAGCACGGTCGACGAGCTGCAGCGTCAGATCCAGGCGCATGCGCTGACGGAAATGCGCACGAGCTACAACGGCAGCTACGGTTCGAGCCTGCTGTTCAACGTGAAAGACGGCGCGTATTTCGTCGCGCTGTTCCAGCAGAAGGCGTTCTGGCGCGTGATCAAGACCTACGACGAAGCGCGTGCGGAAATGATCTATCGCGACTTCTCGCGCCAGGCCGAGCGGCTGGCCGTCAACGAGCTGCGCGCGGCGAAGCTCGAATCGCAGAAAGTGCAGATGGATCGGCAGATCGAAGTCGCGCAGGAACGTGCGCGCCGGCTGCAGGCCGATATTTCGATCGCGCGCGAGCAGCAGGCGGCAGTGGCCGATCGCCAGAAGAGCGTGCGCGACGAAACGGCGGCGTTGCAGGCGCAGCAGGCGGAGCTTCAGGCGCAGCTGCGTGCATTGCAGCAGCAGGTGCGTTCGCTGCAGCGCGAGGCCAACGCCGGTCTGCCGAGCGCGGCACACTGACCGACCCTGAGGCGGCGCGTGGCGCCGCAGCGCGCCGAAGAGAGAAGGGCAAGCCGACCGGCTTGCCCTTTTTGCTTTTACTGGCCGTCCGGCACGATCCGGCGGCGGCGCGTCACGATGACGGGCCCGTTGCTGCCGCGCGTATCCGAAGGCGATCCGCCGCCCGACGCGTCGCCGGCGTCGCGCGGCGCACCGTAGTTTTCACGCGGCGCACCGTAACCTTCGCGCGGCTCACGGGAACCGTAACCTTCGCGCGGCTCGCGCGATCCGTAGCCTTCACGCGGTTCACGTGAACCGTAACCTTCGCGCGGTTCGCGCGAGCCGTAGCCCTCGCGCGGCTCACGGGAGCCGCCGTGCGAGCCGTACGGGCTGTGACCCCCGCCTTCGCGGCCGCCCGGTCGCCCGCCCGTGCGCGGGCCGCGCGGACCGCCGCCGGGGCGCGATCCGCCCGTGTCGAGCTGGATCGTCGAAATCGCACGCTTGTAGATGCCTTGCAGACCCACGGGGGTGCGCAGCATCACCAGATACTGGTCGAACGACTCGATACACCCGGTCAGACGAATGCCGTTGACGAGGTAGATTTCGACGCGCTTACGTTCCTTTCGCGCGGAATTGATGAAGTCGTTTTGCGGATGGGATTCTGCGGGATTGGCCATTGAGGTGCGGCAGGAGCCTGCGTCAGAGAATATGTTGTGCGTGTGTGGCGTGGTCGTCACAAATCTGTTTGGCGGGATTCTACCCTGTTCGATCGGGAAGCGCCCAGTCGCGATTGTGTCGAACCGTAACCCACTATAGACGCTAACGCGCATTTGCGCGATGCGGCCAAATGGCCAACGTCAGCTGCCGCGCATATCCGCGGACGAATATGCGCGTCCGCGTGCGTTTCGGCAGAATTTTCCGGTCTTTCCTGCGCAAAACGGACGATTCCCGGCCGTTTCGTTACGTCGCGTTACGTCTCTCGCAATGCCGTAGCACCCGGCGGCGCGCGCTTCGCCTACATTCGGGGCGCGTGCCGGGCGGGCCGGCGAAATGGGGATTCGACACATGAATGGCAGGCAAATGGCAGCGTGCATCGGTGCGGCGACACTGCTGGCTTCGGGCAGCGCAATGGCGGGGCACGTCGATCTGTCGGTCGGCATCGGCGTACCGGTTGCGCCGGTCTATGCCGAGCCGGCTCCAGTCTATGTGGCACCGCAGCCGGCGGTCGTCGCGTATCCGGGCTACGGATACGGCTACTACGGCGATGACGACGACGACCGTTACCGGAAGTGGCGCAAGCACTATTACAAGCACTGGCGCAAGCATCACGACGACGATGACGATTGACCGCCGTGCCCGCCGCAGCGCGCGGCGGGCACGCGCACAGCATCAGCGCGGCTTGCCAGCGGCGGCAGCGATTTTCGCGAGTTCCTCGTCGCGCAGCGCGCGGCGCAGGATCTTGCCGACGTTCGTCTGCGGCAGCGCGTCGCGAAACTCGACGAATTTCGGCATCTTGTAGCCGGTGAGGTTCTTGCGGCAGTGCGCGAGCACGTCGTCGACCGTGAGCGTCGGGTCGCGCCGCACGACGAATACCTTGATGCGTTCTCCCTGCACTTCGTCCGGGACGCCGATCGCCGCGGCCTCGCTGATCCCCGGATGCATCACCAGCACTTCCTCGATCTCGTTCGGATAGACGTTGAAGCCCGACACGAGAATCATGTCCTTCTTGCGGTCGATCAGCCGCACGAATCCGCGTTCGTCCATCACGCCGATGTCGCCGGTCGCGAGCCAGCCGTCCGCGTCGATCACTTTCGCCGTTTCGTCGGGGCGCTGCCAGTAGCCGCGCATCACCTGCGGCCCCCGCACGCAGAGTTCGCCGGGCTCGCCGATGCCGGCCCACGTGCCGTCCTCGCGGCGAAAGCGCACGATCGTCGACGGCGCGGGCAGGCCGATCGATCCGCTGAACGCGCTCATGTCGTTCAGATGGACCGGATTCATCGTGACGATCGGCGAACACTCGGTGAGCCCGTAGCCTTCGACGATCGGCCGTCCGGTCACCTGCTGGAAGCGCTCGGCGACCGCGCGCTGCATCGCCATGCCGCCCGCCATCGCGAGCTTCAGTTTCGAGAAGTCGCGCCGGCGGAACTCGTCGTTGTCGAGAAACGCGTTGTACAGCGTGTTGATCCCGGTGATGCCCGTGAACGTCTCGTGACGAAGAATCTTCATCATCATCTTCGTGTCGCGCGGGTTCGCGATCAGGATGTTGCGGCCGCCGAGCCCCATGAAGATGAACGCGTTCACCGTCAGCGAATAGATGTGATAGAGCGGCAGCGGTGTGAGCACCGTTTCGATCTCGCCGGTCAGCTGATCGGCGATCCAGGCCTTCGCCTGCAGCAGATTCGCGATCAGGTTGCCGTGCGTGAGCATCGCGCCTTTCGCGACGCCGGTCGTGCCGCCCGTGTACTGCAGGAACGCGAGATCGTCGCGCGTGATCGCGGCCGGCTTCGCGCGTTCGCGCGCACCGAGCGCGAGCGCCGCGCGTAGCCGGATCGCCTGCGGCAGGTCGTAGGCCGGCACGAGCTTCTTCACGTGCTTCAACACGAAATTGATCAGGCGTCCCTTCGCGTTGAAGCCGTCGGCGAGCAGATCGCCGAGCGCGGTGACGACGATGTTCTTCACGCGCGTGTCGGGCAGCGCGTCCTGCAGCGTGCGCGCGAAGTTCTCGAACACGACGATCGTCTCGGCGTCGCTGTCCTTCAACTGATGCGCGAGTTCGCGCACGGTGTAGAGCGGATTGACGTTGACGACGATCGCGCCCGTCTTCAGCGTGCCGAACAGCGCGACCGGATACTGGAACGTATTCGGCAGCATGATCGCGACGCGGTCGCCGGGCTTGACGCCGATCGCTTGCAGGTACGACGCGAACGCATCCACTTTTTGGGCGAGCGCGCGGTAGGTCATCGATGCGCCGGCGCTCACGTAGGCGACGCGATCGGCGAAGCGCGTCGTGCATTCGTCGAAGAACTGCACGAGCGACGTGTATTGCGAGATGTCGATCTCGTGCGGTACGCCGCGCGGGTACGACGCGTACCAGATGCCGTCGGTGTTCGGCGGGACCTGTGCGGTGGCGGTTGCTGCGGGGTCGGGCATGGTCGTCTCCAGGGTCTTCTCGGTCGGCGCGAGGCGCGCGTCGGCGCACGCTCGGGCCCGCTGTTTCGCGACCGACGGGCCCCGCGCGTCGCACCGGCCGAGCCCGCACGCTGCGAGGCCCGGCCGGCGCGAGAGGTCGCGTTGCGGCCGCTTGTCGATCCGGCGATACGGTCAGCTCAATTCGTGGAATGCAGCGTGGCGGCATCGGCCGTCGTCGCAGGCGGCGGCAGCCCGAACGCGTCGCTCGCGCCTGCGTCGTCGAGCACGGCCGCGAAGATCTCGAGCTGCGCGCTGTCCGGCATCGGCGCCTTCAGCGCGGCGACGATCAGCGACGACAGCCGCGCGATCATCTGCACGTCGTTCATCGTGCGGCCTTGCGAAAATTCGTCGATCAGGCTTTCGGTTTCCGCGCCGGCCAGCGCACCCGACAGCGCGCCGATCGCGAAATGCAGCCGCCAGCCGAGCTCGGTGCGCGGCAGATGCGGCAGCGCGCGCTGGAAGGCATCGAAGAAGCGTCCCGCGACGCTCGCGTAGTGCGCGGTCAGGAAATTTCGCACGAACGGCGACGGATCGGTATACGCGCGGCCGATCAGGCGCAGAAACGCAGGGCCGCCGCGCTCCGGATCGCGCGACGCCTTTAGCGCCGGAATGAACATCGCGCCGAGCACGTGCTCGCAGGTGATGTGCGCGCCGAGTTGCGCATCGAAGCGATCGAGGATCGCGAGCCGCTCCTGATTCAGCTGATCGAGGCGGCGCGACAGCATCGCGTGGATCAGCGCTTCCTTGCTGCCGAAGTGATAGTTGACCGCGGCGAGATTGACCGCCGCGCGCGACGTGATCTGTCGCATCGACATCGCTTCGAAGCCGTGCTCGATGAAGAGGTCCTCCGCCGCATCGAGGATGCGCGCCTTGGTGCCGCCGGTCTGCCGGTTGCCCGACGATCGCCCCGTGGACGACCGCGCCGCAGACGGTCGTCCCTCCTGACTCACTGCCATGTTCCGCCTCCCATGCCGGTCGCCCGGCCGCGAACAGGTGATTGGTTTATCTGATTCAAACAAGCGTTTTTATTAAGATAAAAAAACGCGGGCGGGGCGGGCAAGCGGCGATTCTGGTCGGATTCCTCTAGTTCGATGTGCGAATGCGGAAAGCGCGGCGCGCGGCCCAGGCGCTGCGGGCCGCGCGCGGTGATGCAATGCGCAAAATCGTCTGCTCAGGTCGCGGCGGTACGCGTATTGACGGATTGCGTCATGTCGATGCCGCGCCGTTCGCGGCTGAAGAGGATCAGCACCGCGATCACGACCGCGACGGTGCCGGCCACGAGGGCGAGCGCGAACGCATAGTTGTTGTCGTGCGAGACGGCGAGCGACGCCTGCATCGTCGCGTTGCCGGACGCGAGCAGGTTGCCGAGCTGATAGACGACGCCCGGGAAGGTCGCGCGAATCTCGTCGGGCGAAATTTCGTTGAGGTGGACCGGAATCACGCCCCACGCGCCTTGCACCGAAATCTGCATCAGGAAGGCGCCGGCCGCGAGCGCGAGCGGGCCGCTCGAGAACGCCCACAGCGGCAGCACGGGCAGCGCGATCAGCGCGGCGATGAAGATCGCGCGGCGCCGGCCGATCCGCTCCGAGATCGCGCCGAACGCGAGGCCGCCGACGATCGCGCCGATGTTCAGCACGATCGTGATCCACGACACCGTATGCGGATCGAAGTGGTGCTGCTCGCGCAGGAAGGTCGGATACAGATCCTGCGTGCCGTGCGAGAAGAAGTTGAACGCGGTCATGAGCACGATCGCATAGATCGTCAGCTTCCAGTTTCGCTGCAGCGTGGTCGCGAGGCTCGGACGCTCACGCTTTTCCATCTGCTTCCACGCGGGCGACTCCGGCACATGCGCGCGCACATACAGCACGAGCAGCGCGGGCAGCACGCCGATCATGAACATGCCGCGCCAGCCGATGTACTGGTAGAAGAGGCCGAACACGATCGACGCGAGCAGATAGCCGCTCGGATAGCCGGCCTGCAGCAGGCCCGACACGATGCCGCGCGCATGCGTCGGCACGGTCTCCATCGTCAGCGCGGAGCCCACGCCCCATTCGCCGCCCATCGCGATGCCGAACAGCGCACGCAGCACGAGCAGCGCGGTGAGGCTCGGCGCGAAGCCCGATGCGAGCTCGAGCACCGAATAGCAGGCGATGTTGACCATCAGCGTCGGACGGCGGCCGAAGCGATCGGCGAGGCGGCCGAAGATGAGTGCGCCGAGCGGACGCATCGCGAGCGTCAGCGTCAGCGCGAACGCGACCGCCGGGATCGTCGACGCGAATTCCGCCGCGATGTCCTTCAGCACGAAAACCATCAGGAAAAAATCGAACGCATCGAGCGTCCAGCCGAGATAGGCGGCAATCGTCACGTTGCGTTGTTCGCGGGCCCAGCTCATGTGCGAGGTCTCCTCGTTGGCGTGCGCGCGCGGGACGCAAGGACGTGCGGCCCGATTCGCGCGCGGGTCGGGGCACTGATCGAGTGTAGGCCGACGCGCGCCGCAATGTAGGGCGCGATAGCCGCGAATCGGGAATAATCCCTACGAAATGACTTGTTTCGGAAAACGATGTACGCCGCTGAAGCCGCCGCGACAGCTATCTGTATGATTCGAGTCGGCTCGTTGTATCGCGTTTGTAAATCTCGCGTGCGCCTTCGTCGAATCAGGAGACCCGATGACCGACTCGCCTTCACCCACGTTGCCGACCTTCGAAACGGCGCGGCTCTGGCTGCGCCCGCGCGTGCTGGCCGATCTCGATGCGTGCATCGAGATGGATCGCGATCCCGAGGTCACGCGGCACATCGCGGGGCCGTGGCACGACCCCGTGGAGCATCGCCGCTTCGTCACGCACCGCATCACGCGCGACTATCCGCCGGGCCTCGGCTATTGGTCGATCTTCGAGAAGTGCGCGCCCGATACGTTCGTCGGCTGGGTGCTGCTGATTCCCGACTATGCGGACGGTGGACACGACGTCGAGATCGGCTGGCGCCTCGTGCGTCGTGCATGGGGGCGCGGCATCGCGAGCGAAGCGGCCGCCGCCGTCGTGCGCCATGCATTCGAATGCGTGCGCTTGCCGCGCGTGATCGCCGACATCGCGCAAGCGAACACGGGCTCGCTGAAGGTCGCGCGCAAGCTGGGCATGCGCCGTATCGGCGTCGTTGAGGACGGCATTCCGTACGTGCGTCATCGGCTCGAACGCGACGATCTGCGTGCGTAGCGCGATGACGGCAGGGTGCCGGTTGTCAGAGATGGTCAGACGCACGCGAACGATCGGCGCGACGTATTAACGGCACGCGCGATCCGGCGTATCGTTGCGAAAAAATCCGACGAGGGGGGGGGAGTGTCATGGCACTGGGCAACGACGTGCATCTGATTCCGGTGAGGCTCGACGCGCTGCGGCCGACGCAGATGACGGTCGGCTATCGCGAAGTGAAGGCGAAGCGCAAGCACTGGAAGACGCTCGGCAAACGCGAACGCAAAGCCGCGATCGATTCGCACTGGTTTCCGGCCGTGCTCGGCCCGGGCGGCGCGCACTACATCACCGACCATCATCATCTCGGCCTCGCGTTGATCGAGGAGGGCGAGGCGCGCGTGAACGCGATGCTGCTGAAGGATCTGTCGTGGCTCGACGAGACGATCTTCTGGCGCATGATGGAGCACAACCAGTGGGTACATCCGTTCGGCGCGGACGGCGCGCGCCGCGACTATTCGAAGCTGCCGGGCGCACTGACGGGCCTCGAGGACGATCCGTATCGCAGTCTCGCGGGCGAGCTGAGGACGGCCGGCGGCTATGCGAAGGACGCGACGCCGTTCAGCGAATTCCTGTGGGCCGACTATCTGCGTCAGCACGTGTCGCTCGACCAGATCCGCAAGAATTTTTCGAAGGCGCTCGAGATCGCGCTGCGGCATGCGCACGATCAGGACGCGCGCTATCTGCCCGGCTGGTCGGGCGTGATCGCCGTCAAACCCTGAGCGGCGCACGCGCCGACCGACCATGACCACTGCGCCGATTCGTCCCGGCGCCGGCCCGCAGCGCGCCGAGCATTTCGCCACGGCGCAGGCGTCGCCGTCGCGCGCGCGCCGCATCGCGCTCGATGCGCTGGCCGGCATATCGATCGCGGGCCTGCTGATCCCGGAGGCCGTCGCGTATGCGGGGCTCGCGAATCTGCCGCCGCAGGCGGGCCTGATCGCACTGCTATCGGGGCTCGTCGTCTATGCGCTCACGGGTAGCAGCCGCTTCGCGATCGTCTCGTCGACATCGTCGTCGGCCGCGGTGCTCGCGGCCACCGTGTTCGCCGAATCGGGCGTCGCGCCGGCTGCACAGCTCGCGCTGGCCGCCGCACTCGTCGCGATGACGGGCGTGCTGTTCATACTCGCCGGCGCCGCGCGGCTCGGCGGCATGTCGGACTTCGTCGCGCGGCCCGTGTTGCGCGGCTTCACGTTCGGACTCGCGCTGACGATCGTGCTCAAGCAGTTGCCGAAAATGCTCGCGATTCCGGTGTCGCACAGCGATGCGCCGCGCGTCGCGCTCGATCTCGTCGCCGGCGTGCCGCACGCGAACGTTGCAAGCGTCGCGCTCGGCGCGGCCGCGCTCGCGCTGCTGTTCGCGCTCGGTCGCCGCTCGCGCGTGCCGGCGACGCTCGTCGTGATCGTGTTGTCGATCGTGGCCGGCTATGTCGTCGACTGGCACCGCTACGGCATCGCGGTCGTCGGCCATATCGATCTGAGCCGCGTCGCATTCGGATTGCCGCATCTCGACCGCAATGCGTGGACGCAGACGATCGAACTGGCGTTCGCGCTGATGCTGATCCTGTATGCGGAATCGTACGGGTCGATCCGGGCCTTCGCGCTGAAGCACGGCGACAGCATTGCGCCGAACCGCGACCTCGTCGCGCTCGGCTGCGCGAATCTGGTGTCGGGCCTGCTGCACGGCATGCCGGTCGGCGCCGGTTATTCGGCGACCTCGGCCAACGAGGCGGCCGGCGCGCAGACGCGCTTCGCCGGCCTGTGGGCGGCCGCCGTCGTCGCGCTGATCGTATGGTTGCTGCTGCCGCAGCTCGCGCGCACGCCGGAGCCGGTGCTCGCGGCAATCGTGATCTTCGCGGTCAGCCACTCGCTGCATCCGTCCGTGTTTCGGCCGTACTGGGCCTGGCATCGCGACCGGCTCGTCGTGATCGCCGCGCTGCTCGCGGTGCTCGTGCTCGGCGTGCTGCAGGGGCTGCTCGCCGCGATCGGCGTGAGCCTGCTGCTGACGCTGCGCAAGCTGTCGGAGCCGAACGTCAGCGTGCTCGGCCGGCTGCGCGACAGTCACGATTTCGTCGACATCGCGAGTCATGCGGATGCGCGGCCCGTGCCCGGCGTGCTGATCGTGCGGCCGGAAGCGCAGCTGTTCTTCGCGAACGCGGACCGGATGCTCAATCGTGTGCGGGCGTTGCTGAAAACGGCGCCGGACGTGCAGACGGTGATGCTGAGCCTCGAGGAAACGCCCGACGTCGACGGGACGACGATCGAGTCGCTGCGCACGTTGGCGGCCGAGTGCGCGGCGCACGGGCTGCGGTTCACGATCGTGCGGCTGAAGCTGCACGCGCTGCATGCGTTGCGCCGCGCGGCCGACGATACGCTGCGCGACGATGCGTTGTCCGAGTTGAGCGTCGACGAGAGCCTGCAGCTGTGGCAGGCACACGGCACGGACGGTACGGAGGGCACCGGCCCGCGATGACGCGCGGCGGCGCGGCCGCGACGCTCAGCACGACAGCGCTGCGTCGGTTGCCGCGGTCGTGTCCGTATGCGCGGCGGTGCGCACCAGTGCGTCGACCTCGGCCGCCGTCGGCGCATACGCGCCCGCGTGCGCGCAGACGACCGCCGCGCACGCCGCGGCGTAGCGCAGATGCTTGGCCGCGGTCGCCTCGGGGCGCGTGAGCTGGCTCGCGAGCCAGCCGCCGATGCTCGCGTCGCCGCACCCGACCGTATCGGCGATCTCTGTCGCGAACGCCGGCTGGAACAGCACCGTCTCGCGATGAAAGAGCTCCATGCCCGACGCGCCGCGCGTCACGAGCACCGCGGCATCGGGCGCCCATGCGCGCAGCTGTGCGAGCGCGGCCGTTTCGTCGAGTTCCGGGAACAGGCCGCGCAGATCTTCGTCGGACACCTTGATCCAGTCCGCGAGCGCGGCCAGCCGGCGCAGCGTGTCGCGATACGCCGGCGCGGCCATCGGCGCGCGATAGTTCGGGTCGAACGAGATGCGCTTGCCGGCCGCGCGAGCGACCTGCACGACGTCGAGCAGACGCGACGCCAGCGGTTCGCGCACGACGCCGAGCGAGCCGACGTGCACGATCTGCGCGGCATCGAGCGCGCCGGCCGGCAGGTCGGCCGGATCGAACGCGAGATCGGCGCTGTTCTCGCCGATGAAGAAATAGTCGGGCGGCTGCTTCGATACGACCATCGCGAGCAGCGGCGCACGATCGACCTGGCGGATAAAGCGCAGATCGAGGCCCGCTTCGGCGCTCTTGCGCATCAGCTCGTCGCCGAACAGATCGCGGCTGACCGTGCCGGCAAAGGCAGTCGGCACGCCGAGCCGCGCGCCCACGCGCGCGACGTTCCAGCACGAACCGCCGGCCACGTTGTGCCAGCGGTGCGCGTCGTCGCGGATGAAATCGGTCAGCGCTTCGCCGAATACGATCAGGCGGGGAAACGTCGTCGTCATGTCGAAACCTTGTGTGCTGCGGCACCGGGCCGGGCGGTGCCGCGGAGAAAACGAACGGGTGGCGCGCACCGACGATGCAGGGCGTCGTCGCGCGTGCATCGTCGGCGCGGCGCGCGGAGCAGGGCGCTCAGCGCGGCGTGCTCCAGCCCTTGTAGCTCTTCACGTTGTCGCGCGTGACGAGCGTCGGCTCGATCAGGATCATCGGATTCGCCGGCTTCTGGCCGTTCATGATCCCGTAGCCGACGTTGACGGCCTGCTGCGCCATCGCCCACGGATCCTGGCTCGCGGACGCCTGCACGAGCGTGTTGGACTTCAGCGCGACCTCGATGTCGGGCGCGCCGTCGACCGACGTGATCACGATCCCCGAACGGTTCAGCTGCTTCGCGGCGAGATCGCTGCCGATCGCCTGCGGATCGTTGATCGTGAACACCGCGTCGAGTTTCGGAAAGCGCGTCAGATAGCCTTGCATCGCGTTCATTCCGCCTTCGCGCGAGCCCTTGCCGTCCTGGTCGCTCGACAGCAGCTTGATGCCGGGGCTCTTCGCGAGCACGGCCTTGCAGCCGTTCACGCGATCGATCACGGCCGACACCTGCGGGCCGTTCTCGATGATCACGTTGCCCTTGCCGTTGAGCTTCTTCGCGATGTAGTCGCACGCGAGTTCACCGGCCTTCACGTTGTTCGTCTGCACGGTCGCGTTCGCGCCGGCCGCGGCGACGTCGACCGCGACGACCGTGATGCCGGCCGCCTGCGCCTTCTTGACCGCCGGCTCGATCGCCTTCGGATCGGTCGCGTTCAGCAGGATCATGTCGACGTGCGCGGAGATGAAGTTGTCGATCTGCGTGAACTGCTTGTTCAGGTCGTAGTCGGCCGAAACAGCTGTGACCTTCGCGTTCGGGTTGATCTGTTTCGCGCGCGCTTCGGCGCTCTTCACGATCGTGACGAAATACGGGTTGCCGAGCGAGCCGACCGTGACGCCGATCAGCTTAAGCGGCTTGTCGGCCGCATGCGCGGCCGATGCGCCGAAGGCGAACGCGCACGCGAGGGCGGTCAGGGCGGCTTTGTGCTTGAACATGTCGTTGTGTCTCCGTGAGGTCTGTTGGCGAACGCGCGCAGGTTGACCTGCCTGCGCGCGCAGGGGAAAGCGGCGAGCCGCGCGTCAGGTGCGCGCCGAGTCGCGCTGGCGATAGCGGTCGAGTGCGACCGCGCCGATGATCACGAGGCCCTTGATGATGTACTGCCAGATGTCGGACACGCCGAGCAGCACGAGCCCGTTGGTCAGCACCGCGATGATCAGCGCGCCGATCAGCGTGCCGACGATCGAGCCGACGCCGCCGACGAAGCTCGTGCCGCCGAGAATCACGGCGGCGATCGCGTCGAGTTCGTACGACTGGCCGAGCTGCAGCCCGTTGGCCGCATAGAGGCGCGCCGCGGACATCACCGCACCGAGCCCCGCGAGCAGGCCGGAGGCCGCATAGACGAACAGCTGGATCGCGCGCACGTTGATGCCCGACAGCCGAGCGGCTTCCGGATTGCCGCCGACCGAATAGATGCGCATGCCGAGCACCGTGCGGCGCAGGATGAACCACGAGATCGCGATCACCGCACATGCGATCACGACGAGCCACGGCACGCCGAAGATCGTGCCGTTGCCGATGAATGCGAACGGCAGTTGCGGATTGAATACCGTCGTGTCGTTGCCGAGCAGTCGCGCGACGCCGCGCACGGCCGTCATCGCGCCAAGCGTCACGATGAACGGCGGCAGGCGCAGCAGCGAGATCAGGCCGCCGTTGATCGCGCCGAACACGAGGCCGACCACGAGCGCGGCGGGAACGCCGAGCCAGCCCCAGCCCGGAATCGTCGACGCGAGCAGCGACGCGACGGCCGCCGCGGCGAGCACGGAGCCCACCGACAGGTCGATGCCGCCCGTCAGGATCACGAAGGTCATCCCGGCCGCGAGCACGATGTTGATCGAGGCCTGCTGCGTGACGATCGACAGGTTTTGCAGCGTGAAGAAGCCGTCGGTCAGAAAACCGAAGCCGATGCAGAGGACCAGAAGGACCGGCAGCATGCCGGCGGTGCGCATCAGCGATTGCATACGCGCGCGATGATCGGCGACGCGCGCCTGCGGCGCACGGTCGGCCGCCGGATGGACGGTGGCGGAAGCAAGGTTCCGCTGCTTGGTCGGATTGATCATTTCGGTAACCTGAATGTAAGAATGAAATGAAGTGGCCGGGGTCAGTGCGCGTCCGCGAGTTCGGCCTGTGAGCCGGTGGCGAGCGCGATGATCGCTTCCTGCGTGATCGGCGTGCCCGTATAGCCGCCGAGCTCGCCCGCGATTTCGCCTTCGCGCATCACGAGCACGCGATCGGCGACACCGATGATTTCGGGCAGTTCGCTCGAGATCACGATCACGCCGACGCCGGCACGCGCCAGTTCGTTGATGATCCGGTAGATCTCCGACTTGGCGCCGATGTCGACGCCGCGCGTCGGCTCGTCGAGGATCAGCACGCGCGGCTTCGTTTCGAGCAGGCGCGAGAGCAGCACCTTCTGCTGGTTGCCGCCCGACAGCGCGCCGACGTTCACGTTCGCGTGCGGCACGCGGATCGACAGCGACGCGATCGCGTCGCGCGCACGTTCGGCACCGCGGGCGAGGTCGAGTGCGCCGAGCCGTGCATCGCGGCTGCACACAGAGATGTTGATGTTGTCGCGCACGCTCATGTCGAGAAAGAGGCCCTGGCGCTTGCGATCCTCGGTCAGGTAGACGAGGCCCGCGTCGATTGCATCGCGCGGCGAGTGCGCACCGAACGTGCGGTCGCCGAGCTTCACGTCGCCGCGCGTGCGCGGCTCCGCGCCGAAGATCAGGCGCGCGAGTTCGGTACGGCCGGCGCCGACGAGGCCCGCGATGCCGAGCACCTCGCCCGCATGCAGATCGAAGCTGCAGCCGCGCACACGGCCGCCGTCCGACACGTCGCGGACCGACAGCAGCAGATGGCCCGGATCGTACGGCGCGTGCTCTTTCTTGTAGAAGCCCGAGATGTCGCGGCCGACCATCATCGCGACGAGGCGCTCGGCCGACAATTCGTCGCGTTCGAGCGTGCCGACATACGTGCCGTCGCGCAGCACCGACACGCGGTCGGACAGTTCGTAGATTTCCGCCATCCGGTGGCTGATGTAGATGATCGCGAGGCCTTCTTCGCGCAGCTGCCGGATCAGGCGGAACAGATGCTCGGTCTCGCGCGACGACAGCGGCGTGGTCGGCTCGTCCATCACGAGAATGCGTGCGCGCGTGTGCACGGCGCGTGCGATCTCGACGAGTTGCTGCTCGGCGATCGACAGCGTGCCGACGAGCGTGTCCGGGCCGAACGATGCGCCGAGACGCAACAGCACGTCGCGACAGCCGCGCGCCATCGCCGCGCGGTCGATCGTGCCCCAGCGCCGGTTGCCGTGCCGCAGTTCGCGGCCGACGTAGATGTTTTCGGCGACCGTCAGGTTCGGCGCGAGGCACAGCTCCTGGTAGATCACCGCGACGCCCGCATCGCGCGCGGCGAGCGGCCCGTCGATCTCGATGCGCTGACCGTCGATCAGGATTTCGCCGCCGGCGTCGGCGCGGTATGCGCCAGACAGGATTTTCATCAGCGTCGATTTGCCCGCACCGTTCTCGCCCATCAGCGAATGGATTTCGCCCGGATAGACGGTGAGGCTGACGTTGTCGAGCGCGCGCACGGCCGGGAACGTCTTGCTGATCCGGCGCATTTCGAGCAGCGGCCGGGGCGACTCAGATCGCGACATGGTTGACCTCCTGCGATTCCGTGCGGGCGCCTTTGAGGATGCCGGCCCGCGGGGAGAAGTTGAAGTACATCGGCAGCGTCGCGGCGCCGATCGCGCCGGCGTCCGCGCCGAACGTGCCGCGCACGAGCGTCGGCGTGCCGCGCGCTTCGGGCGCGGTCGCGACGAGCGCCGCGCGCAGCCGCGTCGTCAGCGCATCGAGCAGGCCGGCGTCGGTATCGGCATCGAGCACGACGACCGGCGCATCGACGACGCACAGCACCGCGCGCAACGCCGGTGCGAGCGCGTCGACGCAGTCGTCGATCCATTCGGCGACGGCGGGCAGCCCGCGTGCGATGCACGCTTCGAGGTCGGCGCGGTTGTCGACGCGTTCGCCGTGATGGCGCAGATGACGCACGAGCGCATGCAGCGACGCGCGCGCGAGCAGGATGTCCCACGGGCCGCGCGGCGGCGGCGCGGACGCGAGCCGGCTCGGCGGCACCGGGATGACCGCGATGTCGCCCGCGTTGCCGGTGACGCCGCGCAGACAGTCGCCGTCGATCGCGATGCCGCCGCCGATCGCGGGGCCGATGAACAGATAGACGAAATCGTCGCACTGGCGGCCGTAGCCGTAGAACAGCTCGGCGATCGCGGCCGCGTTGCCGTCGTTTTCGCCGAACACGGGCAGCGACGACATGCGCCCGAGGTCGCTCGCGAAATCGACGTCTTCCCAGGCGCGGAACGTGTCGGGCGCGAGGCCGAGTTCGCGCATCCAGGCGCCGAGGTTGTACGGCTGCGCGACGCCGATGCCGGCGAGCCGCGTACGTTCGTGATCGGGGAGCAGCGCCTGCATCGCCGCGATGTCGTGACGGACGATTTCGAGCACGTCGGCGGGCGGCGGCAGCAGCATGTCGTGCGAGCGGCGGCCGAGCACGTCGCCGGCGAAATTGACGAGCGCGGTTTCGATCCGCATGCGGTCGAGGTGAACGCCGATGCCGAACGCGCCGCGCGGATCGAGACGGATCAGTGACGCCGGCTGGCCGCGTTGACCTTCGGTGCGGCGGCCCGCGAATTCGATCAGCTTGGCGTCCGCGAGCGACGCGATGATGCTGCCGACCGCCGTGCCCGTCATGTTCGCGAGGCGGGCGAGGTCGGCCTTCGACGCGCTGCCGGCGCGGCGCAGCGTTTTCAGCAGCAGGCGCTCGTTGTAACGGCGCACGTTGGCCGAATTGCTTCCCTGGCCGATGTGCGGACTTCTCATGGCGTCTCCTTCCATGTTTCGCCGCTGCGGGGCGAATTAAATAAATCACGTTGATTTATTTAAGCGCGAGCGAGCGCGTGTGTCAGCCTAGGGAAATCCCGGTTGCTGGGAGGGAGGCGGGAGGTCGGGCAGTGTTTTGGGCGTTTAAGGCCGTTGTCCGGAAGAGGGGACGCATCGCATCTCTTGTCGCTTTCTGCGCCGCAAATGAAAAAAGGCCGGCATAAAGCCGACCTTTTCGAAAACAGATGGTGCCCAGGAGAGAGCTCGGTCACACGAGCGCGACCCCGGCTGCGCTTGCGAGCCGCAGCCTTTCGAGTCCTCGCGCAAAGCGCGCAGGCGCTTTGCTTCCTGGG
>NZ_JBQYLP010000069.1:0-29508 GCF_052683555.1 Burkholderia sp. BC1 | reverse complement strand
TGTACTCACCGTGAAAGGGTGATGTCCTAGGCCTCTAGACGAAGGGGACAAAATCTTTTCAGATCTGTCTGGTTTCGCTATCAACTACTCGATAACAGCGAAGCCCGAAATTTTAACTGCTTTAAATCGTTTTGTGAAGCATTTATTACTACATAACTTCGCGAAACGATTCGTTTGTTCTGTTGGTGGAGGTAAGCGGGATCGAACCGCTGACCTCTTGCATGCCATGCAAGCGCTCTCCCAGCTGAGCTATACCCCCTTGCAGAACAGAAATGAGATTATATGGACCTACTTTGCAGTTGTAAATAGCTTTTTGCGAATCGGGCGAAATTTTTTGCGAAGCCGCGTCGTCGACGACGCGCGGCCTCGCGTCGCCGCGCGCTTACGCGAGCGCCGCCTCGATGCGCGACACGACGACGTCACGATCGAACAGCGCGAGCACCGCGTCGATCGACGGCGTATGCGTGGTGCCCGCCACGAGCAGGCGCACCGGCATCGCGAGTTGCGGCATCTTCAGCTTGTGCGCGGCAAGCGTCGCCTTCAGCGCGGCCGAGATCGCTTCCTTCGTCCAGTCGGCCGCCTTCAGCGCGGCGGCGAGATCGGCCAGTGCCGGCCGCACGGCGTCGCTCACGTGCTGGGCCAGCGCATCGGCGTCCGGCGCCGGCACGCGATAGAACATCGCCGCGCCTTCCGCGATTTCCTTGACCGTCGTCGCGCGATCCTTCATCAGCGCGATCACGGCCTCGAGCGCCGGGCCGGCCGCGAGCGCCGCATCGTCGATCGCCAGCGCCGCAAGGAACGGCTTCGCCAGCGCAGCCAGGCGCGCGTTGTCGGCTTCCTTGATGTAGTGCGCGTTCAGCCAGTTCAGCTTGTTGTGGTCGTACTGCGCGGGCGACTTGCCGAGATGCTCGAGATCGAACCATTCGACGAACTGCTCGCGCGAGAAGATTTCCGCATCGCCGTGCGACCAGCCGAGACGCGCGAGATAGTTGACGACCGCTTCCGGCAGATAACCGGCGTCGCGATACGCCATCACGCTCATCGCGCCGTGACGCTTGCTCATCTTCTCGCCCTGCTCGTTCAGCACGGTCGGCAGGTGCGCATACACGGGCGGCTCGCCGCCGAGCGCGCGCAGGATGTTGATCTGGCGCGGCGTGTTGTTCACGTGATCGTCGCCGCGGATCACGTGCGTGATGCCCATGTCCATGTCGTCGACGACCACGCAGAAGTTGTAGATCGGCGTGCCGTCCGGACGCGCGATCACGAGATCGTCGAGCTCCTCGTTCGAGATCTCGACGCGCCCCTTCACCGCGTCGTCCCACACGACGGTGCCCGTCAGCGGATTGCGGAAACGCAGCACCGGCTTCACGCCCGGCGGCGGCTCCGGCAGCACCTTGCCGGGCTCCGGACGCCACGTGCCGTCATAGCGCGGCTTCAGACCGGCCGCGCGCTGGCGCTCGCGCAGCGCGTCGAGTTCTTCGGCCGACATGTAGCACGGGTAGGCCAGCCCCTTCTGCAGCATCTGCGCGAGCACTTCGCGATAGCGGTCCATCCGCTGCATCTGGTAGATCGGGCCTTCGTCGAAATCGAGACCGAGCCATTCCATCCCTTCGAGGATCGCGTCGACGGCCTCCTTCGACGAGCGCTCGACGTCGGTATCCTCGATACGCAGCACGAACGTGCCTTTCATCTTGCGCGCGAACGCCCACGGATAAAGCGCGGAGCGGATGTTGCCGAGGTGGATGAAGCCGGTGGGACTCGGCGCGAAGCGGGTACGGACAGGACGGGTCATAAACGGTAACTCGAACGCCTGGGGCGCATGAATGATTCGACGCGGGATCGGCGGCGGCCATGCGAGCGGCTGCGTGCCGGCGACGCCCGGAACGGGAAAGAAGCCGGAATTATACTCGCGCCGCCCATCGCGCCAAGCGCGCCGCTTGCTTTATGATGTGCGCGCCGCGGCCGCCTGCCGGCGCCGCGCCGGTCGCGCGGACCTTGCCGCGCCGCCGCTCGCGAACCTATCGCCGCGCGGGCCCGATGGCCCGCCGCCCAGCCGCCGGAGAATCTTCGATGTCGTCCCCTCGCCTGTCACGCCGCCAGTTCACGATCGCGTGCGCGTCCGCCAGCCTCGCCGCCTGCACGTCGTTCGGCGGCAAATCGCGCTCCGACAGCGCATCGAGTGCGACGCAGCCGCACGACAAGCCGGTCAAGATCGGCATCGCGCTCGGCGGCGGCGCCGCGCGCGGCTTTTCGCATATCGGCGTGCTGAAGGCACTCGAGGCGCGCGGCATCGCGATCGACCTCGTCGCCGGCACGAGCGCGGGCTCGGTGGTCGGCGCGCTGTATGCGTCGGGGATGAACGGCTTGCAGATCAACAAGATCGCGCTCGACATGGATCAGGCGTCGATCAGCGACTGGGCGCTGCCGTTTCGCTCGCGCGGGCTGCTGCAGGGCGTCGCGCTGCAGAACTTCCTGAACAAGGCGCTGAACAACCGGCCGATCGAGAAGATGTCGAAGCCGCTCGGCATCGTCGCCACCGATCTGCAAAGCGGCCAGCCGATCCTGTTCCAGCAGGGCAATACGGGGCTTGCGGTGCGCGCGTCGTGCAGCGTACCGTCCGTGTTCGAGCCCGTGAAGATCGGCAGCCGCGAATACGTCGACGGCGGGCTCGTCAGCCCGGTGCCCGCCTCGTTCGCGCGCCGCATGGGCGCAAACTTCGTGATCGCGGTCGACATCTCGGCGCGCCCCGACGGCGCGGCGACCAACAACCCGATCGAGATGCTGCTGCAGACGTTCACGATCATGGGCCAGACGATCAAGACCTACGAACTCGACAAGTACGCGGACGTCGTGATCCGGCCGAATCTCGCCGCGATGGGCGGCAGCGATTTCAACCAGCGCAACGCGGCGATCCTCGCGGGCGAGGAAGCGGTCGCGCGCATCATGCCGGAACTGCAGCGCAAGCTCGCCGCGGCGCGCGGCGTCCCCGTCGCGTAACGCACGGCGCCGCCGCCGGCGCGCCGCACAGACAAAAGCCCCTGCCGCCTTCCGGCGACAGGGGCTTGTTCGATTCCGTCCGACCCGGACGAAAGCGCGTCAGTTGTTCGTGTTGTCCGCGTCGGTGCCGATCGTGGCGCGCACACGCTGGCGCAGGTCGTCGGCCTTCATCGGAAACTGCGTCTCGATCCGGCGCGCGCCGGTGAAACGCTTTTCCCAGTAGCTGCTGTCGAGATCGTCGACACGCACGGTGCTGCCCGTCGACGGCGAGTGCACGAATTTGTTGTCGCCGATATAGATGCCGACGTGCGAGAACGTGCGGCGCATCGTGTTGAAGAACACGAGGTCGCCCGGCTTCAGGTTACTCATGCTTACCTTTTCGCCGACGCGGCTCATCTCTTCCGCGCGACGCGGCAGCGACATGCCGAGCGTGTCCTGGAACACGTAGCGCACGAAGCCGCTGCAATCGAGGCCCGAATCCGGCGAGTTGCCGCCCCAGCGGTAGCGCACGCCGATCATGTTGAGCGCGCTGACGACGACGTCGCCCGCCTTGCCCGCCATGCCGGACAGGAACGACTTCGCGCCGCCGCTCGACGGCTGGGCATTGGGCTGCTGGACGGAGGAACCCGACCCGATCTGCGCCGAATTCGTGACATTTTGGTTAAAACTGCTGACTTCGTCGGCGAAAGCGCCGGGAGCTGCTGCGAACAGGGCGCCGATGAACAGCCCGGCGAGGGTGCGCGCGCATGCCTGGGTCAGGGATCGATGCTGCATTGGTCGATGGAATTTGCTTAAAAATCAGCTGATTGGCGGAAAATTTCGGTCGATACTAGCCAGCGCGTAATCGTTTGTCAAAACAAATTAAAAAATTCAATCGAGATAGTCTGACCATTGAGCCCTATCACGCTTTCCAGACCGCTTTCAACAGTTTTTGTGTGTAAGGATGTGACGGCCTCGCGAAGATCTGCTCGACGTCGCCCGACTCCACAATCATCCCGCCCTGCATCACCGCGACACGGTGCGCCATCGCACCGATCACCTCGAGGTCGTGGCTGATGAAGACATAGCCGAGGTTGTATTTCTGCTGAAGATTCGCGAGCAGCTTCAGCACTTGCTGCTGGATCGATACGTCGAGCGCGGACGTCGGTTCGTCGAGGATCAGTACACGCGGCTCGAGCACGAGCGCGCGCGCGATCGCGATCCGCTGCCGCTGGCCGCCCGAGAATTCATGCGGATAGCGATGCAGCACGGTGCGGTCGAGCCCGACCTCGCGCAGCACCGCGACCGATTTCGCGCGGCGCGCGTCGGGCGTCAGGTCCGGCCGATGCAGTTCGAGCCCCTCGCCGACGATCCGCTCGATCGTGTGACGCGGCGACAGCGAGCTGAAGGGGTCCTGAAAGACGACCTGCATGTTCGCGCGCAGCGCAGTCTGCTCGCGGCCGCGATACGTCGAGAGCGCGCGGCCCTGGAATTCGATGTCGCCGTGTACGGTCTTCTGCAGCCCGAGCAGCGCCATCGCGAGCGTCGATTTGCCGGAGCCCGATTCGCCGACGATGCCGAGCGTCTCGCCCTGCCGCACCGACACCGACACGTCGGACACCGCCGTCACCGGCGTCGTGCCGAACCAGCCCGCGAGGCCGGGCCGCTTGCGCGCGAACTGCACGCTGACGTGACGCGCGTCGAGCAGCACCGGCGCGATCGGCATCACGGGCGCGACCGCGCGCTGCGGCCGGCTGTTCAGCAGCCGCTGCGTATACGGATGCTGCGGCTCGGCGAAGATCCGCTCGACGGGCCCGCTCTCGACGAGCCGGCCATGCTCCATCACCGCCACGCGTTCGGCGAAACGCCGTACGAGATTCAGGTCGTGCGTGATCAGCAGGATCGCCATCCCGCGCTTTTCCGCTTCTTCGCGCTGCAACTCCAGCAGCAGATCGACGATCTGCGCGCGGATCGTCACGTCGAGCGCGGTGGTCGGCTCGTCGGCGAGCAGCAGACGCGGCCGGCACGCGAGCGCCATCGCGATCATCGCACGCTGACGCTGCCCGCCCGACAACTGGTGCGCATAGCTGTCGACGCGCCGATCGGGCTCCGCGATGCCGGTGCGCGCGAGCAGCGCGATGGCGCGCTTGCGCGCCTCCGCGGCGCTCACACCGTCGTGCAGCACGATCGTCTCCGCGATCTGCGCGCCGATCGTGTACAGCGGATTCAGCGCCGTCATCGGCTCCTGGAAGATCATCGCGATGTCGGCGCCGCGCAGCGCGCGCATCTCGCGCTCGCTCTTCGCACCGAGGTCCTGCCCCGCGAAGCGGATCGTGCCGCGCACGTCGGCGTCGCGCAGCAGGCGCAGGATCGACAGCGCCGTCACGCTCTTGCCCGAACCCGATTCGCCGACGAGCGCGACGCGCTCGCCGCGGCCGATCGCGAACGTCACGTCGTCGACGGCGACCGTGTCGCCGAAGCGCACGTTCAGATGCTCGAGCGACAGCAAGGGCTCGTCCTGCGTCGATACGGTCGTGCCGCTCATCGCTGCCCTCCCGCCGCACGCATCGAATCGGCGATGCGCGTGTCGAGCGCGTTGCGCAGCGCGTCGCCCATGAAGGTCAGCAGCAGCAGCGTCGCGACCAGCACGCCGAACGTCGACAACGAGATCCACCACGCATCGAGATTGCCCTTGCCCTGCGCGAGCAGTTCGCCGAGGCTCGGTGTCGGCGGCGGCACGCCGAGCCCGAGGAAGTCGAGGCTCGTGAGCGCGAGAATCGCGCCGCTCATGCGGAACGGCAGAAACGTGATCACGGGCGTCAGGCTGTTCGGCAACACGTGGCGCCAGATGATCTGCCAGTTCGTCAGGCCCATCGCGCGCGCCGCGCGCACGTAGTCCTGCGTGCGGTTGCGCAGGAATTCCGCGCGCACGTAGTCGGCGAGCCCGATCCAGCCGAACAGCGACAGCAGCACGATCAGCAACAGGAAGCTCGGCTCGAAGATCGACGCGAAGATGATCAGCAGATACAGCTCGGGCAGCGAGCTCCAGATCTCGATCAGCCGCTGTCCGACGATGTCGATGCGGCCGCCGAAAAAGCCCTGCACCGCGCCCGCGGCGATCCCGAGCAGCGTGCCGATCGCGGTCAGGATCAGCCCGAACTCGACCGACACGCGAAAGCCGTACACGAGCCGTGCGAACAGATCGCGGCCCTGCGCGTCGGTGCCGAGCCAGTTCTCGCGCGACGGCGGCGCCGGATTCGGCTCCTTCGAGAAGTAGTTCAGCGTGTCGTAGTAATAGCGGTTCGGCGGATAGACGACGAAGTTGCCGGGCGCCTCGAGCCGCTTGCGCACGTACGGATCGAGATAGTCGGCGGGCGTCGGGAAATCGCCGCCGAACGTCGTCTCCGGATACGCGTGGAACAGCGGGAAATAGTAATGACCGTCGTAGCGGACCACGAGCGGCTTGTCGTTCGACCAGAGCGGCGCGGCGATGCTGGCCGCGAACGCGACGACGAAGATCACGAAGCTCCAGTAGCCGAGCTTCTGCTGCCGGAAACGCTGCCACACGCGGCGCGCGGGCGACGGCGACACGTGCGCACGCGCGGCCTCGACGCGGGACGGCGCAGCGACGCGGCTCATCGCGCACCTCGTCGCGACGCGGCGCACGGACTGACGAACGGGCCGCGGCGCGGCAGGCGGACGGACGGTTTCAAGTCAGCGCTCCAGGTTTTCGAATTGAATGCGCGGATCGACCCACACGTAGCAGAGGTCCGAGATCAGCTTGGTCGCGAGCCCGACCAGCGTAAACAGATACAGCGTGCCGAGCACGACCGGATAGTCGCGGCGCACGACCGACTCGTACGACAGCAGGCCAAGGCCGTCGAGCGAAAACAGCGTCTCGATCAGCAGGCTGCCGGTGAAGAACGCGCCGATGAACGCGGCCGGAAAGCCGACGATCAGCGGCAGCATCGCGTTGCGGAATACGTGCTTCCAGAGCACCGTGCGCTCGCCGAGCCCTTTCGCGCGCGCGGTCAGCACGTATTGGCGGCGGATTTCGTCGAGGAACGCATTCTTCGTCAGCATCGTCACGACCGCGAAGCTGCCGACGACCGACGCGGTGATCGGCAGCGCGATGTGCCATAAATAATCGAGCACCTTGCCGGCGACCGAGAGCTGCGCGAAGTTGTCGGACGTGAGGCCGCGCAACGGGAACAGTTGCCAGAACGAGCCGCCGCCGAACAGCACGAGCAGCAGCACGCCGAGTACGAACCCCGGAATCGCGTAGCCGACGAGCACGACGAGGCTCGTCGCGACGTCGAACGGCGAACCGTTGCGCACGGCCTTCGCGATGCCGAGCGGCACCGAGATGAGGTACGTCAGAAAGAAGGTCCACAGGCCGATGCTGATCGACACCGGCAGCTTCTGGACGATCAGCGACCACACGCTCTGATGGCGGAAGTAGCTCTCGCCGAGATCGAAGCGCGCGAAGCGCTCGAGCATGAGCCAGTAGCGTTCGAGCGGCGGCTTGTCGAAGCCGTACAGCGCCTTCAGCTGTGCGATCTGCTGCGGATCGACGCCCGTATGCGCGCGCATGCCGAACGGCGTCGCGCCCTGCTCCGTTGCGCCCTTGCGCAGTTCCTGCACCGCCTGCTCGACGGGGCCGCCCGGCACGAACTGGATCACGACGAACGTGAGCGTCAGCACGCCGACGAGCGTCGGAATCATCAGCAGCAGGCGTTTGAGGATGTAGCTCCACATGGGCGTCGACTCGCGATCGATAGGCTTCGTTGAAGGTTCGGTTGAACGACGGGCCGCGGGCGCGGCTTCAATGATCGGGCTTCGCCCACCACGTCGACACGACCCAGCTCTCCGCCGAATAGTACAGCGGCAGCGTCTGCGGATACGCCAGCGTGCGCTTGTAGGCGATCCGATGCGTCGTGCTGTACCACTGCGGAATCGCGTAGTAGCCGTGCATCAGCACGCGATCGAGCGCGTGCGTCGCGTCGAGCAGCTGCTCGCGCGTCTGTGCGGCCGTCAGCGCGCGCAGCAGCGTGTCGACGGCCGGCGACTTCAGGCCGATGAGGTTGTCCGAGCCCGGCGTGTCCGCGAACTGGCTGCCGAAGCGCGCGAGCTGCTCGGTGCCCGGCACCTGCACGCCCGGATAGCGGACCGTCGTCATGTCGTAGTCGAATGCGTCGAGACGCTTTTGCAGCAGCGCGAAATCGGCCGTGCGAAAGCGCACGTCGATGCCGAGCTTCGCGAGATTGCGCTGATACGCGGTCACGACCGGCGCAAACGCGGACCCTGCATCGTCGAGGATCTCGAACGTGAACGGGTCGCCGTTCGCGTTGCGCAGCGCGCCGTCGCGGTAGGTCCAGCCGGCCTCGGCCAGCAGCGCGCGCGCTTTCAGCAGGTTCGCGCGCAGCGAACCGGGCGGATTCGTGCTCGGCTGCGTCACCATCGGGCCGAACACGGCGGGATCCAGTTGCGCGCGCAGCGGTTCGAGCAACTTCAGCTCGCCTTCGCCCGGCGTGCCGGTCGCCTGCAGGTCGGTATCGGCGAAGTAGCTGTCGAGACGCGTATAGCCGCCGAAGAACAGCTGGCGATTCAGCCATTCGAAATCGAAGGCGAGGTCGAGCGCCTTGCGCACGCGCACGTCGCGAAACAGCGGACGCCGCAGATTCATGAAAAAGCCCTGCATGCCGGCGCCGTTATGCTGACGGAATTCGCGCTTCACCAGTTCGCCGCTGTCGAAACGTTTGCCGACGTCGCGCCGCACCCAGTTGCGCGCGATGTACTCGACGAGCACGTCGTATTCGCCGGCCTTGAACGCCTCGAGCCGCGCGATGCCGTCGCCGTAGAGCTTGTAGACGATTCGGTCGAAGTTGTTCGTGCCGACGCGCACCGGCAGCTCGGCGCCCCAGTACGCGGGATTGCGCCGGTACGTGATCGTGCGGCCGTTGTCGTAGTGGTCGATCAGGTACGGCCCGCTGCCGATCGGCTGCTCGAACGCGAGCTGATCGAACGGGATGCGCGAGCCGTCCGCGCGCAGCCCCCATTTATGCGAGAAGATCGGCACGCCGCCCGCGATCAGCGGCAGTTCGCGATTAGTGCTGCGGAACTCGAAGCGCACCGTCGCCGGATCGACGACGACCGCACGCGAAATTTCGGCGAAGTACGCGGCAAACTGCGGCGCCGCCTGCTTGCTCTTCAGCGTGTCGAACGAGTACTTGACGTCGTCGGCCGTCACCGGATCGCCGTTCGAAAAGCGCGCGCGCGGATTCAGGTGGAACGTGACCGAGCGGCGGTCGGGCGCGACCGCGATGTCGTCGGCGAGCAGTCCGTACGCGGACGCCGGTTCGTCGAGGCTGCCCGTGGCGAGGCTTTCGAACAGCAGGTCGATGCCGGGCGCGACGTTGCCGCGCAGCGTATACGGATTGAACTTGTCGAACGACGTGAGCCGGTTCGGGTTCGCGAGCACGAGCGTGCCGCCCTTCGGCGCATCCGGATTCACGTAGTCGAAATGCCGGAACCCCGGCGGATATTTCGGCTCGCCGTACTGCGCGATCGCGTATGCGGCATGCGCGGCCGTCGCCGCAAGCGCCGCGTGCAGCGCGAACGCCGCGGCGGCGGCGCCGGCCGTGCGCAGTGCCTGTGCGGCGCGGCCGCGCACGCGCGTGGCGGCGGTCCATCGCGAACCCATCGTCATAGAAGCCCTGTCGTTCGATTGACGGAAGTAACGAGGGACGATTCTACCCATTCGATCGTCGATGAAGCCACCGCGGGCCGCTGCCCGGCCGTTGCGCAGCGGCGCACCCAAAAGAAAAACCGCCACGAGGGCGGTTTTCCGGGATGCGACGCGACGTGCGCGACGGCGGACGGCGATCAGCGCCAGCCGTTGTGGCGGCCGCGATCGTGATCGCCCCAGCCGCGGCCGTGATGGCGATACCACTCGTCGCGACGCCAGTAGCGATGGCCGTCCCAGTAACGATCGCCATGCCAGCCGATCACGATCGCCGGCGGCGGTGCGTACACGGGCGCCGGCTGATAGACGACCGGCGGCGGAGGCGGCGGCGCATACACGGGCGCGGGCGCGACGTAGACCGGTGCCGGCACGCCGACGTTGATCCCGACATTGACACCCGCCATTGCTGCGCCCGACACCAGCAGGGCCGTCATACCGGTCAGCAGCGACGCAACACGCAAGGTCTTCATGGGTTCCTCTTCTGGTTGTTTCATGTGTGATTCGACTATAACGGGAAGCACCGGCCACGCATATTTCAAGTTTGTAAGAACTGATGCGCGGAATCGCAACACCGAACGCTCGCTAACGTCTTGTAACAATCGACGCGGCGGCCGGCCGCGCGCAATCATACTGCGGGCGCGCGTCCGCCCGCCGGACGAAAAAAAGGCGGCACCTACGTGCCGCCTGCTTGTTGCGCGGTCGAACCGCGCGCCGCGCTACCGCTCAGCGCGACATCATGTTCATGCTGACGTTATGCATCACCCACAGCGTGCCGACGATGAGGATCGCCGCGGTCAGCACCGTGTAGCTGAACGCCATCACGTTCCAGCGCTGGCCGGACGAGCCGTTCATGTGGAGGAAATACACGAGGTGCACGACGATCTGCACGAACGCGAGCACGGCAAGTGCGACGAGCGACGCATGCGGCGACAGCACGCCGCCCATCACGAGGCCGAACGACGCGGCCGTCAGCAGCACCGACAGGATGAAGCCGGCCACATAGCTGCCGACGCTGCCGTGCCCTTCTTCGAGTTGAGACGAATGCGAATGGGCCATTTAGATCACGCTCGCAAGATAGACAAAGGTAAACACGCAGATCCAGACGATATCGAGGAAGTGCCAGAAAAGGCTCAGGCACGTCAGGCGCCGCAGATCGCGATCGGTCAGGTCGCCGCCGCGCGCGACGATCTGGCCGGCCAGCACGATCATCCACAGCAGGCCGGCCGTCACGTGCAGCCCGTGCGTGCCGACCAGCGTGAAGAACGCGGACAGGAACGCGCTGCGCTGCGGGCCGGCGCCTTCCGCGATCAGGTGCGAGAACTCGCGCAGTTCCATCGCGAGAAACGCCGCGCCGAGCACGAACGTCACCGCAAGCCAGCCGAGCAGCGCGCCGCGGCGCTGCTTGTAGGCGGCGAGCATCGCGAAGCCGTACGTGATGCTCGACAGCAGCAGCGCGGCCGTTTCGATCGCGACGCCCGGAATGTCGAACAGGTCCTTCGCGGTCGGGCCGCCCGCATACTGGTTGCCCAGCACCGCGAACGTCGCGAACAGCGCCGCGAAGATCACGCAGTCGGTCATCAGATACAGCCAGAAGCCGAACACCGAATGCGACGGCGGATGGTCGTCGTGCTCGAGCAGCGTGGCGCTCAAGGTTTTCTGCAACATCAGTTGGCCTCCAGTTCGACGTCGTCGACGCGGGCGATCGCGCGCTTCGACGATTGCTTGTCTTCGGTCTTGCGCACGGTCGACGCCGGGATGTAGTACCCGTCGTTGTCGCGCGAGCTATAGATCACGAGCGTCGCGACGATGCCGACGAGCCCGGCGATCGCGAGCCACCAGATGTGCCACACGAGCGCGAAGCCGAGCACGAGGCTGAACACGCCGATCACGAGACCCGCGCAGGTGTTCGACGGCATGTGGATATCGCGGATCGCGGCCGGGTTCGCGCGCGCGTCGCCGCGCGCCTTCATGTCCGCATAGGCGTCGAGCGCGCGCACCTGCGGAATCACCGCGAAGTTGTACTCGGCCGGCGGCGACGTCGTCGCCCATTCGAGCGTGCGGCCGCCCCACGGATCGCCCGTCGTGTCGCGGTACGCCGGCAGGTTGCGGTTGCGGATGCTGACGACGAGTTGCAGCAGCTGGCACGCGATGCCGATCGCGATCAGCACGGCGCCGAACGCGGCGACGAGCAGCCACGGATGCCACGCCGGGTTGTCGTAGTGATTCAGCCGGCGCGTCATGCCCATGAAGCCGAGCACGTAGAGCGGCACGAACGCGACGTAGAAACCGACCTGCCAGAACCAGAACGCGGCCTTGCCGAGCTTCTCGTTCAGCTTGAAGCCGAACGCCTTCGGGAACCAGTAGTTGAAGCCCGCGAGATAGCCGAACAGCACGCCGCCGATGATCACGTTATGGAAGTGCGCGATCAGGAACAGGCTATTGTGCAGCACGAAGTCCGCGCCCGGAATCGCCATCATCACGCCGGTCATCCCGCCGAGCGTGAACGTGACCATGAAGCCGATCGTCCACAGCACGGGCGTCGTGAAGCGGATCCGGCCGCGGTACATCGTAAACAGCCAGTTGAACACCTTCACGCCGGTCGGAATCGCGATGATCATCGTCATGATCCCGAAGAACGCGTTGACGTTCGCGCCCGAGCCCATCGTGAAGAAGTGGTGCAGCCAGACGAGGAACGACAGCACCATGATCGCGCAGGTCGCGTACACCATCGTCTTGTAGCCGAACAGCGGCTTCTTCGAGAACGTCGCGATGACTTCCGAGAAGATGCCGAACGCCGGCAGGATCAGGATGTACACCTCCGGATGCCCCCACGCCCAGATCAGGTTCAGGTACAGCATCGCGTTGCCGCCCGCCTCGTTCGTGAAGAAGTGCATGCCGAGGTAGCGGTCGAGACCGAGCAGCGCGAGCGTGGCCGTCAGGATCGGGAACGACGCCATGATCAGCACGTTCGTGCAGAGCGCCGTCCACGTGAACACCGGCATCTTCATCAGCGTCATGCCGGGCGCGCGCATCTTGATGATCGTCACGAAGAAGTTCACGCCGGTCAGCAGCGTGCCGACGCCGGAAATCTGCAGCGCCCACAGATAGTAGTCGACCCCTACCCCCGGACTGAACTGCAGCTCGGACAGCGGCGGATACGCGAGCCAGCCCGTCTGCGCGAATTCGCCGATCACGAGCGAGATGTTGATCAGGATCGCGCTGACGGCCGTCATCCAGAAGCTCAGCGAGTTGATGAACGGGAACGCGACGTCGCGCGCGCCGATCTGCAGCGGCACGATCAGGTTCATCAGGCCGACCATGAACACCATCGCCATGAAGAAGATCATGATCACGCCGTGCGCCGTGAAGATCTGATCGTAGTGATGCGGCGGCAGATAGCCGGGCGCGTTGTACGCGAGCGCGAGCTGCATGCGCATCATGATCGCGTCCGCGAAGCCGCGCAGCAGCATGATCAGCGCGACGATGATGTACATCACGCCGAGCTTCTTGTGGTCGACCGTCGTCAGCCATTCGGTCCACAGCCATTTCCAGCGGCCGGTGATCGTCAGTGCGGCGAGAATGCCCAGCACGACCAGCCCCATGAAGGCGCCGGCCCCCATGATGATGGGCTGATCGAACGGGATCGCCGAGAGTGTGAGTTTGCCGAACATGCGTTACCCCTTCGTGCCGCAGGCGGCGTCCTTCAGATCGAGGACGTGGCCGTCGTTGTATTTCGCGATGATGTTGTGGAAGAGCCGCGGATCGACGGACGAGAAGTAGCGCACCGGCGCCTTCTCGCTCGGCTGCGCGACCTCGCCGTACACCGTCGCATCGAGCCGCTCCGGCGAGGCCTTCACCTTCTGCACCCACGCGTCGAACTGTTCGCGCGGCTCGGCGAGCGTGCGGAACTTCATGTCCGAGAAGCCGCGGCCGCTGAAGTTTGCGGACGTGCCGGCGTAATTGCCCGGCTCGTCGGCGATCAGGTGCAGGCGCGTCTGCATGCCGGCCATCGCGTACACCTGGCCGCCCAGCTGCGGAATGAAGAACGAGTTCATCACCGAATCGGACGTGATGCGGAAGTTCACCGGCGTGCCGACCGGAATCGCGAGCTGGTTCACCGACGCGATGCCGAGCTCCGGATAGATGAACAGCCATTTCCAGTCGAGCGCGACGACCTCGACGTCGATCGGCTTCACCGACGATTCGAGCGGCTTGTACGGATCGAGCTCGTGCGTGGTCTTCCACGTGAGCACGCCGAGGAACAGGATGATCAGCGTCGGGACCGTCCAGATCACGACTTCGATCGCGGTCGAATGCGACCAGTCGGGCGCATACGTCGCGTTGCGATTCGATGCGCGATACCGCCACGCAAACCACAGCGTCAGCAGGATCACCGGCACGACGACGATCAGCATCGCCCACGTCGACGTCGCGATCAGCGCCTTTTCCGCCGCACCCACACTTCCTTTCGGATTCAGTACATCTAAATTACATCCTGACAGGCTGAGTACCGCGCCGATCGACATCAGCGTTGCCCAGCCTCTTGAAGCTCTTCTTTTCATCACACCGCCCGAGAGTCATTGGAATCGTTGCGTCTGCCCGATGCGCATTCGATCCACGAAAGTGGCCGCATCATACGTCGCGCGAGCACGATGAAAAACCGATGGCGACGGCAAATCATCATTGCAGAATCTGTCGTGAGTCAAAGTGTCGCGGGGTGATCGCGCACGTGCGCAGGCCGATCCGGCGCATGTCGCGCCGGACCTTGATCGATGTGCATGCAACGATATTCATGCGCCACGCGTGCGCGGCGCAAACGGGGCTCGCTCAGTCGTGAGCGGCTGCCATGTAAGACGGCTGCGCGGGCGCCGTATCGTCGCCGGCCGGCAGTTTCGAGCGGCTTGCATCCGCGAGCAGGCGGCCGACGGTCGGGTCGATCGCGTCGGTGAACGGCTTCGGATCGATGCCGACCGCGAGCACGATCAGCGCGAGCGACGCGAACATCGCGATCTCGCGGCCGCTCAGATCGACGAGCTTCGCGATGCTCGCGCTCGGCGCCCTGCCCCACACGACGCGCTTGAGCATCCAGAGCGTGTACGACGCGCTGAAGATCAGCGTCAGCGCGGCGGCCGCGCCGATCCAGAAGTTCACGCGGATCGCGCCCATGATGACCATGAATTCGCCGACGAAGCCCGACGTGCCCGGCAGGCCGACGTTCGCCATCGCGAACAGCACGGCAAACATCGCGAAGCGCGGCATCGCGCTCGCGACGCCGCCGTATGCGGTCATCTCGCGCTGCTTCGTGCGATCGACGAGCACGCTCGCGCACAGCAGCATCGCGCCCGCGACGAAGCCGTACGACACGAGCTGCACGATCGCGCCTTCGACGCCGATCCGGTTGAACAGGAACAGCCCGAGCGTGACGATGCCCATGTGCGCAACCGTCGAATACGCGAGCAGCTTGCCGAAATCGGTCTGCGCGAGCGCGAGCAGGCTTGCGTAGACGATCGCGAACAGCGACAGCGCGATCACGGCCGGCGCGAAGAAATGGCTCGCGTCGGGCGTGATCGGCAGCGCGAAGCGCAGGAAACCGTAGCCGCCGAGCTTCAGCATCGCGAGCATCAGCGCCGCGCCGGTCGGGCCGTCGGTGTAGACGTCGCGCAGCCAGGTATGGACCGGCCACATCGGCACCTTGACCGCGAATGCGGCGAAAAAGCCGAGGAACACCAGCAGCTGCGGCGCGAAACCGAGCTGCAGCGTGCGCCACGCGGCCATGTCGAACGTGTGCGATTTCGCGTACAGGTACAGCATCGCCATCAGCAGCAGCAGCGATCCGGCGAACGAGATGAAGAAGAACTTCACGGCCGCGTACACGCGATGCTCGCGGCCCCAGGTGCCGATCAGCAGGTACAGCGGGATCAGCGTCGCCTCGAAGAAGATGAAGAACAGCAGCCCGTCCTGTGCGACGAAGACGCCGATCATCAGCCCCGAGAGGATCAGGAACGACGCGTAGTACTGCGCGACGCGCACCGTGACGGCCTGCCACGATGCGACGACGACCACGAGCGTCGTGAAGGCGGTCAGCACGACGAGCCACAGCGACGCGCCGTCGACGCCCGTGCGCCAGCCGGCACCGAACGCCGACAGCCCGTTGCGGCTTTCGACGAACTGCATCGCCGCCGAGTGCGGATCGAAACCGGCCACGATGGGCACCACCGCGGCGAGCCCCGCGATCGCACCGATCAGCGCGATGAGGCGCGTCCGCTGCAGATGTTGGTCGGACCCGGCGCGCAGCAGGCACGCACCGAACAGGATCGGAGCCCAGATCGCCAGGCTCAGAAAGGGAAAATCATGCATGTCAACAAGGCCTTGAGGATGGCGCGCGCCGCCGGACGACAGGCGCGACGAAAGAAACGAAACCGAAACGACAGGTAGATTTCGTGAATCGCCAGTGTTGGCAAAATGTAAAGCGGCATCTCGCGGAAGCTTGATGCCGCTCAAAGCGCTATCGGGTTAACCAGCATAAAACGGCTGATTATTTTTTGCAGCGCAGCAGTGAGTGTTCTGCGGCCGTCGCGGCAACCTACTGATTTTTATGTGTAATTTTTTGTATTTCTGCGACGTACAGATCAATGGAACCGGTGCGATGCCGCATTTTTATCCATCGGGCAGGGTGTAGGCGACGCGGGAAGCGGAATGCGGCGCGGCGATTGCATGGCGTCATGCGGCGCCCGGATGCTTACATCGCGTCTTACAAATCAGTTTCAATCAGCAGGCATCGCGCGTCGGACACTGCGCGGCACGAGGACGCGCACACACGGACATTGAATCGGCATCCGACATCATTCGCGAGGCAAGGCCGGGCGCGCTGCATCGGAATCGAACCCATGCGATCACCCGATCGTTGCGGACACCGAACCGAATGCGCGACCGAAAAAAGAAAAGCCCCGCAAGTCCGAGAACTTGCGGGGCTTGTTCCGCCATTGCTGGCGGAGACGGAGGGATTCGAACCCTCGATCCAGGTTTTGGCCCAGATGCTCCCTTAGCAGGGGAGTGCCTTCGACCTCTCGGCCACGTCTCCCAAACTTTCGCTCGCACCAGGGAGGCAGTGCGACGAGAACGAGATAATATAGGGTTTCGAACCGCACGTCAATTTCCGTGATGCATTTTCTTCAACGCATCACGAAAATTTCGTCACGCCTGCTCGAGCTCGAACGCCTTGTGCAGCGCGCGCACGGCGAGTTCCATGTACTTCTCGTCGATCAGCACCGAGATCTTGATTTCCGACGTCGAGATCATCTGGATGTTGATGCCCTCTTCCGACAGCGTGCGGAACATCTTGCTCGCGACACCGACGTGCGAACGCATGCCGACGCCGACGACCGACACCTTCGACACCTTCGGATCGCCCTGCACCTGCTCGGCGTTCACGTGGCCCTTCACCTGGTTCGTGAGGATGTCCATCGCCTTCTGATAGTCGCCACGGCCGACCGTGAACGTGAAGTCCGTCTTGCCCTGCACGCTCTGGTTCTGGATGATCATGTCGACGTCGATGTTCGCGTCGGCGACCGGGCCGAGAATCTGATACGCGATGCCCGGCTTGTCGGGCACACCCATCACCGCAATGCGTGCTTCGTCGCGCTGGAACGCGATGCCGGAAATGACTGCCTTTTCCATGGTCTCGTCTTCTTCAAAAGTAATCAGGGTGCCCGAGCGCATTTCTTCGTCGAGCGCAATCAGCGGATCGGTCAGGCTCGACAGCACGCGCGTCTTCACCTGGTATTTGCCGGCGAATTCGACCGAGCGGATCTGCAGGACCTTCGAGCCGAGACTCGCCATCTCGAGCATCTCTTCGAACGTCACGCGATCGAGGCGACGCGCCTCTTCGACGACGCGCGGATCGGTGGTATACACGCCGTCCACGTCCGTATAGATCAGGCACTCTTCCGCGCCGAGCGCGGCAGCGACCGCCACCGCCGACGTGTCCGAGCCGCCGCGGCCCAGCGTCGTGATGTGACCGTCCGGATCGACGCCCTGGAAGCCCGTGATGATCACGACCTTGCCGGCGTTCAGATCGGCCTTCACGCGCTCGTCGTCGATCGAGTGAATGCGCGCCTTCGTAAACGCGCTGTCGGTCTTGATCGGCACTTGCCAGCCGGCATAGCTCACGGCTTCGACGCCGATTTCCTGCAGCGCGATCGACAGCAGACCGACGCTGACCTGCTCGCCGGTCGACGCGATCATGTCGAGCTCACGCGGGCTCGGCTGGCTCGAAATCTCTTTCGCGAGACCGAGCAGACGGTTGGTTTCGCCGGACATCGCAGACGGCACGACCACCATCTGGTGCCCGGCCTGATGCCATTTTGCGACGCGTTTCGCGACGTTCTTGATGCGCTCGACCGAGCCCATCGAAGTGCCGCCGTATTTGTGTACGATGAGTGCCATTGTCGTTCTGAACTGGAGAAGAGACCGCACGGGCGCGCTGGACAGACCGCGTTGCCGTTCAGTCACGCGGCTTGTGGCTCTGGACGGACGACGAGGGGAACGGCTGGGACGCAACACGCAAGCGTGACGGAGTTTGCCCGGAAGGCCGATCAGGCCGCGCAAACCGGGTACGTCACGCGGAAAACCTGCACAAATCGCTCGAAAATCGAGCCGAGCAAACGCCTGAGCGTACCCGATAGACGCCCGCTTGACAAGCTGCCGGCCGCGTCCACGCGTGTTCCGGCGCCCTTTACCGGTGCGGCCGACAGCGCCGCGCGGCGCGCCGTTGTCGACCGGTCGCCGTCAGGCGATCAGCAGGTCGGGCCGCCATTCGATGCGGCGCCATGCGTGGCCGCCCTGCGGCACGCCATCGCGGTTCACGCCGAGCCGCGGCACGTAGATCAGCCGGTCGCCCGCGAACAGCAGCGGCACGTCGCGCTGCCACGCGGGCACGCCGCGCTCCTGAAACAGGTTCTTCAGCGTCCGGCTCGGGCCGTCCGGCCACATCCGCATCCGCTCGCCGCCCGCGCGTGCTCGCGCCATCAGCGGCGCGCTGCGCAGCAGCGTCTCGGGCAGCGCGTCGTCGCTGCCGGCGTCGGCGTGCGCGAACACGAACGTGCCGCGCCATCCGGGCAGATGCCAGATCTCCTGGCCGTCCCAGGCGAGCGACGCGTCCGCGTGCGGCGTGCCGGTGCCGTCGTCGCGCGGCTCCGCGCTGTCGCCGGCTTCCCAGTAAACGGTATCGCGATAGAGGCGCAGGCACTGCCCCGCATGATCGACGCGCAGCGCATGCGCATCGTGCGCGTCGCGCAGCTGGCGCATCATGTCGGCCAGCCGCGCGGCCGACGCGCCGGGCAAGCCGAGCCGGCGCATCCAGTAGCGCAGCAGGTTCGCGCCACGCACGTCGTCGAACGCGATCAGCGCATCGCGCGACAACGCACGCCCGTCGTCGCGCGCGGCCGCCACGAAATCGAGCTCGGCCAGATCGTCGAGCAGCCGCTGCGCCGCCGCCGCATGCTGCGCGGCGCGGCCGAGTGCGTCGCGAAAGCCGGGGAAATGCACGGCCAGCGCCGGCAGTACGTCGATGCGCAGCGCGTTGCGCGCATAGCGCGTATCGGCGTTCGATTCGTCGTCGATCCACGACAGCGCGTGCTCCGCCGCATAACGCTCCAGTTGCGCACGCAACAATCGCAGCAGCGGCCGCACACGCTCGACGGACGCGCCGTCGGGCCGATAGCGCGGCGCCATCGCGGCGAGCCCGGCGATCCCTGCACCGCGCAGCAGTTGCAGCAGCACGGTTTCGGCCTGATCGTCCGCATGCTGCGCGAGCCAGAGCGCAGCCGCGCCGTGCCGTTCGCACATCGCGTCGAGCGCCGCATAGCGACGCTCGCGCGCACTCGCCTCGATGCCGACGCCGCTGTCGCGCGGCACGTCGACATGCATCGCCTCGAACGCGACACCGAGCCGTGCGGCCTGCTCGCGCGCATGCGCAGCCCACGCGTCGGCGTTCGCGCTCAGGCCGTGATGGACGTGCAGCGCGACGCAGCGCGACGCGCCGGCCACGCGCACGGCCGCGTCGAGCAGTACCGACGAATCGAGGCCGCCGCTATAGGCGATCGCGATCCGCGCGTCGTCCGGCACGCCGGAAAGCGCAACGCCGACCGCATCGAGGACGACACGGTCGGCGGAGTATCGGTTCGGCGGGATCACGAGGCGGATGCGCGCATCGTGACGCGCGCAGCGGGTACGCAGCCGGTCATGCGCCCGGCGTGGTTTCCTTGAACTTGCCGTACGCCATCAGGCGTTCGAAGCGGCGCTCGCGCAGCGCGTCGATGCTCATGCCCTGGAACTGGCGCAGCGAATCGGCAAGCGCGCGGCGCAGCAGCGCGGCCATTCCCTTCGGATCGCGATGTGCGCCGCCGAGCGGCTCGTTGATGATCTTGTCGATCAGGCCGAGCGCCTTCAGGCGATGCGCGGTCAGCCCGAGCGCTTCCGCGGCTTCGGGCGCCTTCGCGGCGCTCTTCCACAGAATCGACGCACAGCCTTCCGGCGAGATCACCGAGTACGTCGAGAACTGCAGCATCATCACGGTATCGGCCACCGCGATCGCGAGCGCGCCGCCCGAACCGCCCTCGCCGATCACCGTCGTGATGATCGGCGTCTTCAATTCGGCCATCACATACAGATTGCGGCCGATCGCCTCGGACTGGCCGCGCTCTTCCGCGCCGATGCCCGGATAGGCACCGGGCGTATCGACGAACGTGAAGATCGGCAGCCCGAACTTCTCGGCCAGACGCATCAGGCGCTCGGCCTTGCGATAGCCTTCCGGACGCGGCATGCCGAAGTTGCGCGCGGCGCGCTCCTTCGTGTCACGCCCTTTCTGGTGACCGATCACCATGCAGGGATGGCCGCCGAAGCGGGCCAGGCCGCCGACGATCGACAGATCGTCCGCGAACGCGCGGTCGCCGTGCAACTCGTGAAAATCGGTAAACAGTTCCGCGACGTAATCGAGCGTGTACGGGCGCTGCGGGTGCCGCGCGATCTGCGACACCTGCCACGGCGTCAGGTTCGCGTACAGGTCCTTCGTCAGTTGCTGGCTTTTCTTCGACAGCCGCTCGATTTCTTCCGAAATATCGACAGCCGAGTCGTCCTGCACGAATCGCAGCTCTTCGATCTTGGCCTCGAGTTCGGCGATCGGCTGTTCGAAATCCAGAAACGTGGTCTTCATGTGTTCGAATCCTTGGGTCTTGCGGCAGCGCGTATTCTACCCGCGCGGCCGACACGCAAAACCGGCTCTCAACTATTGATGTTTAAAATCCGATAGCCGCCATCACGCGCCGGCATCGAGCGCGTCGAGGCTGCGCCACATATACCAGGTGGCCACGGTGCGCCACGGCTCCCAGTTCGCCGCGACTTCCCGCGCCTCGCTGCGCGTGACGGGCTCCCCGCTGAAGTAATTGACGCTGATCGCGCGGATCAGGCCCGGATCGTCGAGCGGCAGCACGTCCGGCCGCGACAGGTTGAAGATCAGGAACATCTCGGCCGTCCAGCGGCTGATCCCGCGGATCTGCGTGAGTTCCGCGATCACGGCCTCGTCTTCCATCGACGTCCATTTGTCGACGTGCAGCGCACCCGACACGAAGTGCTGCGCGAGATCCAGAATGTATTCGGTCTTGCGCTTCGACAGCCCGCACCCGATCAGCTTGTCCGCCCCGAGCCGGATCACCGGCTGCGGCGCGAGCTTCGGGCACGCGGCCTGGATGCGCGCCCACAGCGACTGCGCCGACGGCACCGAGATCTGCTGCCCGACGACCGAGCGCGCGAGCGTGACGAACGGATCGCCACGCTTGACCAGATGCGCGGGGCCGAACTTCGGGATCAGCTTCTTCAGGATGCGGTCGCGCTTGACGAGATCGGCGCACGCCTTGTCCCAATATGCGGGACGCACGACGACGTCATCCTCGCCGTCGCCCGCCGCATCGGCTGCGCGCGCCTTGCGCGTCGCGTCGACCGCCTGCATCGCGTGATCCGGCTGCGCGGGTTCCGCGCCCTTCGCACGCGCGTGCTTGGCCGCCGGCTGCACATGACCGTTGAGCGCGCCGTTCGGCACGGCACGCGCCGCGTCCGTCTTCGCTGCCGGCGCGCGTCTGGCTGCCGGACGCGCGGCGACCGGAGTCGCGCGCCTGACCGGCGCTTTTCTGGCCGTTGCCATCCTGCCTCCTACCCGACGGATCGGTCAGTGGAACGCGCCGCGCTCATACGCGACGCCATTCGGTCGATCCGCCCGGTTTGTCTTCAAGTGCGACGCCGGCGTCGAGCAGTTCCGCCCGAATCCGGTCCGCTTCGGCATAGTCCTTCGCGCGTTTCGCCGCGGCACGCGCGGCGATCTTCGCTTCGATCTCGTCGACCGAGAGCGCGCCCGCCTGCGCGGCGCCGGACGCCTGCTGCAGGAACGCGCGCGGTTCGCGGCCGAGCAGGCCCAACAGGCCCGCGAGCTGCTTCAACTGCCGCGCGAGCGACGCATCGCGCGTGCGGTTCACTTCGCCCGCCAGCTCGAACAGCGTCGCGATCGCCACCGGCGTGTTGAAGTCGTCGTTCATCGCCGCCGCGAAACGCTGCGCGTGCGGTTCATTCCAGTCGAGCGCGAGCGCATCGGGCTCGACGTCCTTCAACGCCGTATACAGACGCGTCAGCGACGCGCGTGCATCGTCGAGGTGCACATCGCTGTAGTTCAACGGCGATCGATAGTGCGTGCGCACGATGAAAAAGCGCATCACCTCGGCGTCGTAGCGCTCGAGCACTTCGCGGATCGTGAAGAAGTTGCCGAGCGATTTCGACATCTTCTCGTTGTCGACCTGCACGAAGCCGTTGTGCAGCCAGTAGTTGACGAACGTCTGGCCGGTCGCGCCCTCGCTCTGCGCGATCTCGTTCTCGTGATGCGGAAACTGCAGATCCTGGCCACCGCCGTGAATGTCGAAATGCTCGCCGAGCAACGTGCAGCCCATCGCGGAGCACTCGATGTGCCAGCCCGGCCGGCCCATTCCGTACTTCGATTCCCACGACGCACCTTCCGGATCGTCCGCCTTCGCACGCTTCCACAACACGAAATCGAGCGGATCTTCCTTCGCATCGTTCGCGGCCACACGCTCGCCCGCGCGCAGATCGTCGAGCGACTTGCCCGACAGCTTTCCGTAGTTCGCGAACTTGCGCACCGAATAATTGACGTCGCCGTCGGTCGCCTGATAGGCGTAGCCGTTCGCCTCCAGCCGCTCGATCATTCCGAGCATCTGCGGAATGAACTGCGTCGCGCGCGGCTCGATGTCGGGCCGCTGGATGCCGAGTGCGTCTTCGTCCTCGTGCATCGCATCGATGAAGCGATCGGTCAGCGACTTGATCGTCTCGCCGTTCTCGACCGCGCGGCGGATGATCTTGTCGTCGATGTCGGTGATGTTGCGCACGTACGTGACGCGATAGCCGATCGCGCGCAGCCAGCGCTGGACGAGGTCGAACACGACCAGCATGCGCGCGTGGCCCACGTGACAATAGTCGTACACGGTGATTCCGCATACGTACATCCGCACTTCGCCAGGCAGGCGCGGCACGAAAACTTGCTTGTCACGCGCGAGCGTGTTGTAGATGCGCAGTGATTCCATAGAGATGAACCGTGAGCCGAAGGAAACCGCCCTGGCAAAACTCGCCCTGCACGCGAAACGGACGGGCCCTGCTGCGGTGCGACGCCGGGCATCCTCGATATCACATGGGGCGGTCAGGCTGCAAGCACAGCGGTGACGGCCACGAGAGGCAAAGAAAGACTGTCTGCGGCTCGCCGGAACGCGCAGACGTTTTGTTAGAATGGGTCGGAGTATAACATTCCGATTTACGCCTATGAAACCTCATCGCGGCCGCGCGCCGAGCGCTGCGACCCTCGTTGCGACCGCCGTCATGGGCGTCGCGCTGACGCTGTTCGCAGCGCCCGCCGCCCACGCGCAAAAGGCCCCGGCGACCGCCGACGGCACCCCCGAAATCGACGCGTCGATCGCCGGCAAGCAGTGGACGCAGGCGCTCGCGCAGCTCGACGCACGGATCGCCGCGAACCCGCACGACGTGCAGGCGCAGTTCAAGCGCGGCACCGTGCTCGCGCGCCTGAATCGCGACGACGACGCGATCCAGCAGTTCGTCGCGATCACGCAGGCCTATCCGGAACTGCCGGAGCCGTACAACAATCTCGCGGCGCTGTATGCGAAGCACGGCCGGTACGACGAAGCGCGCGCCGCGCTCGTCACCGCGACGCAAGCGAACCCCGGTTATTCGCTCGCATACGAAAATCTCGGCGACCTGTACCTGCGCCTCGCAGCCGAATCGTACAAGCGCGCGCAATCGCTCGGCCGCACGAGCGGCGCGACGGCACAGCGCCTCGCCGACATCCAGAAGATCGTATCGCCGCCGAAATCCGCGCCGGCCGCACGCGCGGTCGCGCCGTCCACGCGCGAATACACCGATCGCGCCGCCGCGAACGTGAGCACCACGACGCTGCCGCTGTCGCCGACGTTCCAGTTCAGCGGCCCGTCCGGTGCACTCGCGGCGCCGTACGTCGCGCCGTCGCAGTAAGCGGCGCGGCCCCTTCCTTTCATTCCAACCTGAGGATCGCAATGAAACGTCTGTTGCTGGCGCTTGGCGGCGCCGCCCTTCTCGCGACCGCGCCCGCGTTCGCGCAAACGGCCACCGCGCACCCCGTCGTGCAGCTGAAGACCTCGCAGGGCGACATCCGCGTCGAACTGTATCCGGAGAAGGCGCCGAAGACCGTCGCGAACTTCCTCGATTACGTGAAGGCAGGCCAGTACAACGGCACGATCTTTCATCGCGTGATCAAGGGCTTCATGATCCAGGGCGGCGGCTACAAGGCGAATTTCGACGAGAAGCCGACGCGCGCGCCGATCCCGCTCGAAAGCCGCAACGGTCTGAAGAACCTGACCGGCACGATTGCAATGGCGCGCACGAGCGATCCGAATTCCGCGACCGCGCAGTTCTTCATCAACACGGTCGACAACAGCGGCCTCGACTACCCGAATCCGGACGGCAACGGCTATGCGGTGTTCGGCAAGGTCGTGTCGGGTCTCGACGTCGTGAAGAAGATCGAAGCCGTACCGACGACATCGCGCGGCCCGATGCAGGACGTGCCCGCGCAGCCGGTCGTGATCGAATCGGCGAGCATCGTCTCGAAGTAAAACCCTGCCGGTCCGTCCGGCATCTCACGCGGCCGCGTCGCACGACCGGCCGCGTGCCATTTAAACCGCCTCATCGAAGGAATTCATCATGGTTGAACTGCACACGAACCACGGCGTGATCAAGCTCGAGCTCGACGCCGCGAAGGCACCGAAGACGGTCGAAAACTTCCTCAACTACGTGAAGAAGGGCCACTACGACGGCACCGTGTTCCACCGCGTGATCAACGGCTTCATGATCCAGGGCGGCGGCTTCGAACCGGGCATGAAGCAGAAGCCGACCGACGCGCCGATCGACAACGAGGCGAACAACGGCCTGAAGAACGACAAGTACACGATCGCGATGGCGCGCACCAACGATCCGCACTCGGCCACGGCCCAGTTCTTCATCAACGTGAACGACAACGACTTCCTGAACCACTCGTCGCCGACGCCGCAAGGCTGGGGCTACGCCGTGTTCGGCAAGGTCGTCGAAGGCCAGGACGTCGTCGACAAGATCAAGGGCGTGAAGACCGGCAACGCAGGCTTCCATCAGGACGTCCCGACCGACGACGTCGTGATCGAGAAGGCCGTCGTCGTCTGACGCACGGAACCGGAGGCACTTCGATGCTGCAGGAGAGTCCGCCGCGAAGCGTCTCCGCGGGCGTGCCGGGCGAGCGCGAAACCGCGCACGCCGCACGCCCGTTCCTGTTTCTGTCCGATCTGCATCTGAGCGACGCGATTCCGAAGACGGTCGCCGCGTTCGAGCATTTCGTGAAATACACCGCCGACAGCGCCGACTCGGTGTTCATCCTCGGCGATCTGTTCGAATACTGGATCGGCGACGACATGCTCGACGACGATCCGTTCGTCGCGCGCATGGCCGCGCTGATGCATACGTTTTCGGAGCGCGGCATCGCGCTCTACGTGATGCACGGCAACCGCGACTTTCTGCTCGGGCGCCGCTTCATGAAGGCCGCCGGCGCGATGCTGCTGCCCGACCCGTCGCTGATCATGGCATTCGGCCAGCGCATCGTGCTGACGCACGGCGATGCGCAATGCACTGCCGATCGCGGCTATCAGCTGTTTCGCCGCTTCGCGCGCAATCGCGTCGCGCAGTGGCTGTTCCTCGCCTGGCCGTTTCGGTGGCGCCGCGCACTCGCGCAGCGGATGCGCGCGGACAGCGAAGCCGGCCGCATGCGGCCCGTGTCGCCGCGTTACGACGTCACGCGCGAAGGCGTCGCCGCGCTGTTCCGCAAGGGCCGCGCGAAGGTGATGATTCACGGCCATACGCACCGCCCTGCCCGCCATGTCGAGGCGGACGGCGTGCGCTGGGTGCTGCCCGACTGGGATCTCGATCACGGCGCGCCGCGCGGCGGCTATCTGCGCGTCGACGCGGACGGCATCCACCCGATGCCGCTCGACTGAAATTAAATCGGCGGGCCGGCGCCCGCCGCCTGCGTCACGTCTGCCGTTCGACCGCCTTGCCTTCGAGCACCGCCGACAGGCGGCGCAGATCGAGGCGCGCGGCGTCCGCACCCTGCAACGTTTCCAGATGCGTACCGAGCCGCTCGAGCGCCGCGACGATCTCGTCGACGCGCCGGCTCTCCCTCGCCGCATGATCGATGAGGCCGTGTATCGCGAGCGACATCGGATCGTCGGCATTCGGCGTGATCCCGTAGGCGCAGAACGCGGCGCGCTCGGGCTGCGGTTTCGGTTGCGCCGGCATGACGATGCGCGCCGGGTTGCCGACCGCGGTGCCGCCCGCGGGCACCGGCTTCACGACGACCGCGTTCGAACCGATCTTCGCACCCGCGCCGACGGTGAAACCGCCGAGCACCTTCGCGCCCGCACCGACGATCACGCCCGCTTCGAGCGTCGGGTGGCGCTTCGCGCCGCGCGTAAGCGACGTGCCGCCGAGCGTCACGCCCTGATAGATCGTGCAGTCGTCGCCGACGATCGCGGTCTCGCCGATCACGACGCCCATGCCGTGGTCGATGAACACGCGGCGGCCGATCGTCGCGCCCGGATGGATCTCGATGCCGGTCAGGAAGCGCCCGACCTGCGACACGAAGCGTGCGAGCCAGTAGCGCTTCGCACGCCAGCACGCATGCGCGAAACGATGCAGCACGAGCGCATGCAGACCCGGATAACAGGTCAGCACTTCCCAGGCACTGCGAGCGGCGGGATCCCGCTCGCGAATCGTCGCAACGTCTTCGCGCAGTTTCGTGAACATGATCGATCGGATCGGAAATATGCCGGCGCACCCCGCCGGCGATGGCCGGCCGTTATCGCGCCGGGTCATTTGCTTATGACGTCCGGCGATTGTAGGGCCAGTCGCGCACGCCCGCACGACGCCGCGCGTTCTCCCCGCCGGCGGCGCGGGTATTTGCGCCGGCGGCGCCGACGCGGTTATGCGCCGCCGTCGGGCGTGCGCGACTTCAGCAGGATGTGCTTCGCGATGCCGCGCAGGATGTTCACTTCCTCGCGCTCGAGGCCCGTGCGCGCAAACAGGCGCCGCAGACGCGGCATCAGCTTCTTCGGATTGCGCGGATCGAGGAAATCGAGCGCGATCAGCGCATTTTCGAGATGCAGATACATCCGTTCGATCTCGTCGCTTTGCGCGAGCGTCCCCGTATCGGCCGCCGGCTGTTGCGCCGGCTCGCTCGTCTGCTCGAGAAACGCGACGCGCAGCTCGTAAGCGAGCACCTGCACCGCCTGCGCGAGGTTCAGCGAGCTATAGGCGGGATTCGCCGGAATATGCGCGACCGCGCTGCACTGCTCGACATGCTCGTTCGCGAGCCCGGTGCGCTCGTTGCCGAACACGAGCGCGATGTCGCCGCTCTCGACCTGCGTGCATGCATGGGCGGCAGCCGCGCGCGGCGCGAGGCGCGGCGGCCCGTATTCGCGCGTGCGCGCGGTCAGCGCGATCGACCAGTGCACGCCGGACAGCGCCTCGCCGAGCGTCGAGACGACATGCGCGGACGCGAGCACGTCGTCGGCGCCGCTCGCCATCGCGACGGCCTCCGGGTCGCTCTGCACGTGCGGCGCGCGCGGCGCGACGAGCACGAGGCGCGAAAAGCCCATCGTCTTCAAGGCGCGCGCGGCCGCGCCGACGTTGCCGGGATGACTCGGTTCGACGAGCACGAAGCGCGTCGACGTGAAGCCGCCGGACGGCGACCGGGACGGCGCCGCACCGGACGCGGGCGGCACAGCGGTGTTCTGCAAGGTTTCCACTACCATACGACTCGATTCGTCAGAATGGCCGTATGGTATCGCCATCGGCGCGGCAAACCCACTTGGCCGAACGGCCAGTGGGGGTTTCCCCGTATTCCGCTCTCATAAGGCCGGCGAAAATCGGGTAAAATCATGCCGTTACGCGCCGCCGTCGATGCGGCGCGGGTCGTACCGCTCTTTGTCAATTCGCGTCTCATGTCGCCCGGCACGCTCGTGCCGTCCGGGCGGTTGTTCCACTTCTGGCGGCATCTGCCGCCCGCTACAGGATCCAGGCTCATGCATCCCATGCTCAATATCGCTGTCAAGGCTGCGCGCCGCGCCGGGCAGATCATCAACCGCGCGTCCCTCGATCTCGATCTGATCGAGATCCGCAAGAAGCAGCAGAACGACTTCGTCACCGAAGTGGACAAGGCCGCCGAAGACGCGATCATCGAGACGCTGAAGACCGCCTACCCCGACCACGCGGTGCTCGCGGAGGAATCGGGCGAATCGGAGAACGAATCCGAATTCCGCTGGATCATCGATCCGCTCGACGGCACCACGAACTTCATCCACGGCTTCCCGTACTACTGCGTGTCGATCGCGCTCGAGCACAAGGGCGTGATCACGCAGGCCGTCGTCTACGATCCGAACAAGAACGACCTGTTCACGGCCACGCGCGGCCGCGGCGCCTATCTGAACGATCGCCGCATCCGCGTCGGTCGCCGCGATCGTCTGTCCGACGCGCTGGTCGGCACGGGCTTCCCGTTCCGCGAAAAGGACGGTCTCGATGCATACGCGCGCCTGTTCACCGAAATGACGCAAGCGTGCACGGGCCTGCGTCGCCCGGGCGCCGCCGCGCTCGATCTTGCGAACGTCGCAGCCGGCCGCCTCGACGCGTTCTTCGAACAGGGCATCAACGTGTGGGACATGGCAGCGGGCAGCCTGCTGATCACCGAAGCGGGCGGCCTCGTCGGCAACTACCTCGGCGACTCGGACTTCCTGCATCGCCATGAGATCGTCGCCGCGAATCCGAAGATCTACGCGCAGATGATTCCGATCCTGAACCGCTACAGCCGCATGCGCGCAGCCGCGGAGTAATCGCGCTTGCGCGTGTCGCAACGGCCCGTGTCCGCTTCGAGCGGCACGGGCCGTTGGTATTTTGGCGGCTATGTACTGTGGCCTGGCCGTCAGGCCTGCCGGATAGCCACCGGCGATATGGTTTGCCGCGGGCTCCGCGCGGGAAATGCGGAGCGGTGGCTATCGGGCGTGATTGTCGGAAACTGGTCGGACGGCGAACTTCGAGCGGTCCTGTGCATCCCACTGGGAAATTCAGGAGCCTATCCGAATCTTTGTGTGTGAGGCATAAACTGATGGCCAAGGAGC